>JBBDNB010000048.1:0-203021 GCA_040877935.1 Chitinophagales bacterium | reverse complement strand
ACAGTTCGGGAACATATACCGATACATTTACCGCTGCGAATGGTTGTGACAGTGTGTTGACCACAAACCTAACAGTATTGCCCAATGCAGCTTCTGCTCAAAGCATCAGCATTTGCGATGGGGAATCTTTCTTTGCAGGAGGAGCAATGCAGAACAGTTCGGGAACATATACCGATACATTTACCGCTGCGAATGGTTGTGACAGTGTATTGACCACAAATTTAACGGTATTGCCCAATGCAGCTTCTGCGCAAAGCATCAGCATTTGTGACGGGGAATCATTTTTTGCAGGCGGAACAATGCAGAGCAGTTCAGGAACTTATACTGATACATTTACTGCTGCGAATGGTTGTGACAGTGTATTGACCACAAATTTAACAGTATTGCCGAATGCAGCTTCTTCTCAAAGTATCAGCATTTGTGACGGGGAATCATTTTTTGCTGGTGGAGCAATGCAGAACAATTCGGGAACATATACCGATACATTTACCGCTGCAAATGGCTGTGACAGTGTATTGACCACAAATTTAACAGTATTGCCTGTTTATTCTTCGAGCTCTGATACAACAATTTGCCTGGGAGACCCATATCAAGGCGAATTTTATAATTCAGACACTGTTTTAATAGACAGCCTCTTGAGTATTGATGGCTGTGACAGTGTGATTACTACTAATGTTTTTGTGCAACAGTGTTGTCCTGTTCCAATTTTGCTATGTGAAGATACCATTGAGATTGAGTACAACCAGGTTTATTGCGGAACATTCAATTTGAGCGATCCGGATGTTGATTCGCCCTGTAATATTGTTAGCCTGACGAATGATTACCCTGGCGGTCCTTTCCCTGAAGGAACAACAACTGTTACCTGGATTGCAACAGATTTGTTTGGCCAAAGCGATACTTGTCAGCAAACAGTTGTTTATCAACCTTCAACGCTTTTCAGTTCCTATACTTTGTTGGCAGAAGAACAGGTTTATCTGCTTCCGACCAACGATGTACAAAGAGGTGCTGTTGGTGTAATGAGTCCTACAGGTGATGCCTATTTACAGAATCATACTTTGGTTACAGGCCCGGGATCATTTGTGGCTTCACCTATAATTACTACTTTCCCTCATACGCAGGTTTCAAACCCAATTTACAGTCCTGCGAATGTAACATTGCCGGATTTCGAGGTTAACCCTGTTCCTAATAGTGGTGCTGATGTAACTATTAGAACGAACCAAACAGCAGTGTTAACTGATACTGTTTATGGCAGAATAAGACTGTTCAAGGGAGCCACAGTTATATTTGACAACCCGCATGGTGTAGTAAATGCCAAAGAAATAAGAGTAAATCATAAAGCTGCCGGTGCGCATACAAGACTTGAATTTAAGCAGTGCACAAAAGTGCGTGTGAAAGAGCGTGTTGATTTAGGCCCGAGATGTACCATCAACCCCGACAGCCTGAATGTGATCTTTTATGTAGAAAGTGCCAATACTGATGCTAAGGACAATCAGCCTGCCGTTGATATTGGCCCAAGAGCTGTTGTCTATGCTGATTTTTATGTGCCCAATGGCCGCTTTTATGCACACCCAGGCACTCATGTGGATCCTGCGCGCTACAATGGTACTTTTATTGCAAAATGGATCAATGGTGATCCGGACATAGTTTGGAGAAGAAGAGCAGATTGTGATTACGTTTATACTTGTCCTGGAAATCAATTTAAACATACCAGTATAGAAGAAAGTACTTCAGAAGAGGTGTTGTTTGAATCGTATCCGAATCCATTTGAAAATACCACAACTATCAAGTTTGTTGCATTATCAGCCGATGATCGGGTCAGCTTAAAAGTGTTTGATACAAGTGGAAAATTAGTAACGAGCCTCTTTGAAGGAGAAATAGAAGCCGGCCAAGAGAATTCGGTGGTTTTTGATGCTTCTTCTTTAGCTCGTGGAGTCTATTTCACTGTTTTACAAACCAGCAAGGGAAGCTATTACAATAAACTTGTGCATATCAGGTAAGCGGTATTACCACAAACCAATAATCCTGGGTACATTCCAGATAATGCGGTAAAAGGCACCGTATTTTCCGGTTTTGGCCTGCATTTCCTCGCGATGCCAGAAATGCAGATCCCTGACAGGGTAGAGGTAGCCAAAGTGATAAGCCGTATGTCCTCTTCTTTTTGAATTCAACAATTCCAGATTGTAGCGATACTGCTGTTCGCGTATTCTCACGATTTTTAATGCATCCATTCTGATTTTTTTGGCTTCGTTCAAAATATTGTTGCCTCGTGTGAAGGAGCGCTTTTCTATTTTGTTCCTTCGGTATTCAATTAGGTATTGCAGAGTGTGTTTTCTGTGCCATGCACGCAAGCCCGTGATTTTTAAACCTTCATACAATTCATCAAAGATCAATTGCTGTCCTTTATTAAAAGAATTGGAGTTCATATTTTTTTGCATCAGATCATTCAATGCCTTTGTTCGATCATAAAAGCCGCTGAGCATTGGGATATAAGTGTGTTCAATGCTGTCCAACACTGTTTTTGGCGCATTATTTCGAATGTATTTATATGGCCACTCTGGTCTTGGGTGCAATTCCAGATTGACCGGTCCAGGCATTTCGTCTGTCACGGTCATTGCAGTCATATAGCGCATCAGCTCATTGTCCTTTAGGTAGTTTTGTTGCAAATTCAGATGATTTTGAAAATAACTTTGTATGTTTTTCTGAGGAAAAATCGCATCAAGAAATTGTGTGGGCGTAGCTTTCTCCCAGCTTTTTTCCTCTTGCCTGTATTTCCAGGACCATCTTGCAATACTCCAGTCGAAAAGCCAGTAGCCCCATTCCCAGCCACTGCTAAACGTAATATGGCCGGGAATCTCCAGACTGTCAACCAATATAATATCATCTAGGCGGGCATTTAAATACGGCATTAGAAACATTGGCACTGAATTGTCAAATGTAATCCAGTAAGCTGTTTCAGGATAATACCAGGTTTCCCTTTCCTTCATTTCCTTTAATAGTGCAGCATACATGTGTTGCAAATTCTCATTGCCATAAACAGGAGCCACTTCATCTGTGAGAGAATAGAACATTACTGTGTGTATCAACATGCCTCGAAGGCTGTCGAGCGGAGACCTGTAACCTGATTTTAAAGCTGGTTTTTTGGAATCTACCATTTCGGATTCCTTCACCACATGTTTTCTGCCAATTAGTTTGGCGTCATATTTTTCAATAATCAATTCAGTTATAAAAGCGCGCAGCTCTTCTTTTTCTCTCAAATTGCCCTGGGTAAATTCTGTAGTTGAAAATTCCATATTCACTACATCCCAATCTGCCTGAAAGAGCCATTCCAGGTTTCTTTTGATTTGTTTTTTCTTGCTTCGGAAAGAAAATGGTGGATTTCGATAGAGCATAAAAGCTTTCTGCTGTATCATATGTAGAGATATATCCACACCGGCAATAATGCCTCTGTCGTGACAGTAATCGACAATTTGTTTGGCATGAGCGGGCCATTTTCTCTTTGAAATGGTTTTTAGCAAATTGAATTCAAAATAATTTTGCCCGTTGCGCGCCAACCAGTCGATGTATTCTTTTACCTGTTCGATGGCATTGGGGAAATCGGGGTCGAGCAAAGCTTCAGTAAGTTCCAATGGATGCATGGTGTGCAAATGAAAGCCTCTCACATTAAAGCGCGGTTTTGCAATTAAGCTAAAATCGGCTTGCAGTGGCCATGCACTGTGTTTGGGCACAATCATTTCCCTGGGGTGATAAAACTGAAAGCCCAAAGCCTCTTGTAGCAGAGCATAAATGCCATTGGCTACCCCCTGGTAAGTAGTCGCATTGAGCTCATGAATAATTTGAGCTCCTTTTTTCCGGGAACTCCACTCAAATTCAGAATTGGGGTAATAAAGCCTTTTACTTCCGGCTTTCACCGGCTGAACATTGCTTTTGTCTTCAATTTCAGACGGCAAAACCAGCAATATATCAGCACTGTTATTTTCGGTTTCTACATTGCTTGAAAATGCTTTGCTAAGCAGGGCAGAAGCATCTTTTACAGCCATTTCTACAACTTTGTTTTCTCCATTGTGGCGGGAATTGATAAAACTGATCTCAACTGCATAAAGGTTTAGCGCAAATAAAGAAAGCAGTAACAATAAATATTTCTTCATATACCGGCTGCAGTTTGTTTTATAAAACTAAGCATTTTCTGAGTTCAAAAATTAAAGGGTGAAATTTCAGCAAAGTCTATTTATCAAGTAAGGATAGTTTTTGCCTACCAAACATTTAATTTAATTTTGAGCAGTTCCAAAGAAAAGTATGTGGGTAATTTGAAAGGGCAATCACCATTCAGTCGTTCGTTAAAAAGGTTTTTGAGAAATGTGCCGGCAGTAGCAGGACTTGTAATTATTGCCATTTCTCTGGTATTGGCAGTTTTGGGCTATTTAATTACCCCTGATAAAACCAGCAATGCCAATGATCAGGTTTTGCAGATTACCAATAAGCCCCCGGGATTCGAAACCAAAATGCTCTTGAGGCGAAAGAACAAAAATATTGAGTCCACTTCATTTTTAAATACCATGTTATTCGGAAAGCCCAGTGCTTATGAGCAAATACCTATTCGTGATTTTAGAGTTGAGGCTGGGAATTTAATTGTAGAAGAATATACTGCTTCTGAGTCATATTTTCCTGAAAAGACTTTTAATATAGCTGACCTGCTTTTTGCAATAGATACAGAGCAGGAAGTTAAGCAAAAGGGAAATGCACTCCATTACCTGACTATTGAAGGAGATCAGGCTTCAATTGAATTAGACAAAGCAATAGCACAACTCCAATCTGATAACATAGCATTGCGCACATATCGTCTGGGCACTGATAAATTTGGCCGCGATATGCTCAGCAGACTGGTTATTGGAGTACGCATATCTCTTTCAGTGGGCATCATTGCAGTAGTTATATCTTTGATCATCGGCATATTTTTGGGCTGCATTGCGGGCTATTATCGCGGTCGCACAGATGATTTTATAATGTGGTTTATCAATGTGATCTGGTCGATTCCCACTTTATTGTTGGTCTTTGCAATTACCTTAGCCCTCGGAAAAGGTTTTTGGCAAATTTTTATTGCAGTGGGATTAACCATGTGGGTAGAAGTAGCGCGTGTTGTAAGAGGTCAGGTAATGTCATTGCGGGAAATTCAGTTTGTGGAGGCAGCTCAAAGTATGGGCTACTCAGATTTCAGAACAATTTTTATACATGTATTGCCTAATATTCTCGGACCAATTATAGTAATTGCAGCAGCAAATTTTGCCTCAGCCATTTTAATAGAAGCGGGACTTTCATTTTTAGGAATAGGTGTTCAGCCACCTGTGCCTTCCTGGGGAGGAATGCTCAATGAAAACTACGGTTACATTATTGGCAAAAATCCATTTCTGGCATTGATTCCCGGTTTTGCTATTATGTTGATGGTTTTGGCATTTAACCTGGTGGGCAATGGTTTTAGAGATGCACTGGATGTGAAAACTAATCTGGGCGGGAAGTAATAATTTATTAATTTTAAGAAATGAGTTTGCCTGAAGAGAATAACAAAAATAAATTTGAGCATTTGGAAAGATTGCTTACTGTAAAGCAGTTGCAAATCAACTCTCTTTTGGAAGTGTCTCAGGCTATCAATAATAACTTTTCTACCTCTGCACTTTTCCGTATTTATGAATTTATCCTACGTGCCCAAATGGGCATTCAAAAGCTGGTAGTGTATATCTACAATCAGGAATGGTTGTGTGTGAGTAATTATGGAGTGTCCGAGGAAAGTTGTTTGCTCAATGTAGAAAAGGATCTTTTTTACTTCCGCCAAATGTCTCTTTTAGAAAAGCAAGAAAACAAAAAGTTATCTGAGTTTGAGATTGTTATTCCTGTATTCCACAAAGACCGCCCGCTGGCCTATGTGTTGATTGGGAATATGAAAAATGATGAAACCGAGTCGGTAGAGCAAAAAATTAAATTCATTCAGACCATTACCAATATTGTGATGGTTGCTGTAGAGAACAAGAAATTATTCAACAATCAGTTGCAGCAGGAAATATTCAAAAAAGAGCTTGAGCTGGCAGCCCGAATGCAAATGATGCTGATTCCAAGTGATGAAGATCTTCCAAACAATAAGACCGTTGAAACATCAGCAGTTTATTTACCGCATCAGGATATAGGTGGAGATTATTTTGATTGTATTGAAGCTTCAGACAATGAACTGGTTTTTTGTATAGGGGATATTTCTGGAAAAGGGGTTGCTGCTGCTTTGTTAATGGCTAATTTTCAAGCCAATTTACGCTCACTTGTTGCAGAGAAAAAAGACACAGTTCAGTTTATTAACGATCTTAATGATCGCGTTAGCAAGACAACTAAAGGAGAAAAATTCATTACTTTTTTTCTCGGTTTTTACGATTTCAAATCGCGCATGCTTACATATGTCAATGCCGGGCATAACCCGAGTATTTTGTGCCAGGATGGTGAAATTAAAGAACTGAAAGACGGATGTACTTTATTGGGTATGTTTGATGAATTGCCTTTTGTGAATGTTGGTCGGGTAATGATGAAAAAAAATGCTTTTCTATTTAATTATACTGATGGATTGATTGATTTTCAAAATAAGGAGGGCGAGTTTTTCGGGGAAAAGCGGGTGTATGAATTTATCGACAAATACAATCAGCTCACTATGGGCGATTTTAATGAAAAACTTTTGAAAGAAGTAAGTATTTTCAAAGAAGATGCTGAATTTATAGACGATATTACAATGCTCAGTTTGCGCTTTTTGTAGAAGTTTTATTCCAATCTTATTTTTCAGCAACTTCTGTTTTGTGCTTTTTTATGCGCACAATCTGCATTGCTAAAAGCCCCATACACAGAAAGAAGAAACTGCCTGTTTTGTCGGTTTCTACCAAGTCGCTTAGCATCAAATTGGTGAATAAAATAACTTCGGCCAGAACCAAAGCCATAATAAAGTTGCGCTGATCTTTATTTATGCTGTTTTTGTAGGCCCATTGCCCGCTCATAAAAAGCACCAGTGTAAAAAGAATAAAAATACCCAGCCCTATATATCCCTGTTCTACCAACACCAGCAGAAAATAATTGTGAGCGGTAGATTGTTCTTCATTGTCGCTTGTGTAAGTCACAAATTCATGCACCGTATAGCGTTTGTAGTACGGGTAAAAATTACCGGGGCCATAACCTACATATGGGCGTTCAACAGACATAAAAGCTGAAGCCACCCATCTGTACAGTCGCTCCATACTGGAAACATCCTTGAGCTCATAAGTGGCTTGAATGTGCTGGCCAAAATCGGTGTGGTAAATCGTTTTTTGATATTCCGGGGCGTATTTAATGTAATTGTTTTCGTGCAATAGATAAGACACAAAAAGTCCTGCTGCAAGCATTGCTGCCAATAGCGCATATTTCATCAGATTGAGTCGGACAATGATATAGGCTATGGCAGCTACTGCAAGTGCCAAATAGCAAGCCCGGGTAAAAGAAAAATATATCGCAAAGAGGTAAAGTATTTTCGAAAGATTGAGCAGTCTCTTTTGCCAAGTTCCCTTTTTATACCAGGAGGCAGCTACAAATAAAAAGGGATAAAAAATTGTGATCATGGCGGCATAGCTCACATGATTCCGATAGAAGGGATAGACATTGATATTGACATTTTCAAATGAAAAAGCATAACGCGTGCCGTGCTTGTACATTATTACTACAATGGTGAAAAGCATTGGCCAGAACAGTGCCCAGAAAATAGGTTTAAAATCTTTTTCTTCTTTAATTATGGCAGCACCAAGCAGAAAAAAAGTAACGATATACCACAGCTTTGCCAACACAAATTTTGAAGAAACCAACTGGTTTTCGGCCCAGAAAACACAATAGAGCATCCAAAAGAAATGCAGTCCCAGCATAATAGTCAGCGGCTGTTTAAAAAAAGAAAAATCCAGCGTATTCTGTTTTGAAAGCAAAAATGGAATGCCAATGAGCATCAGCCCGACCATGAAAGGTTCACTGGGTAGGTCTGTTCCAAAGCCTCCCCCAAGATCAAATTCGGTAGAGAGCGGAAGTGTGAAAAACAACATATAGTAAATGCTGCGAAAATCCATTATTGCCAATAATACCATTAGCAATAATACCGGTAGCAGAAATAAAAAAGTCAATTCCAGAACATGTGCCAGAAGAAAACTGCCCAAGCTTGCTGTAGCAAAAATGGCAAAAGTCAGTTTCTCATAACCTTTGATCTGTTCAAGCTGCATTTTCAAGTTCGGCTTTCAACAGACTAATCCTGTCGATCAATAATACTGCAATAATGGAAAAAAGAAAAGTGCCCAAAACAGTAGAAACACATATCAGCCAGCGCACCGGTTTTACTTTTTTTACTGCCGGATAGGCAATATCAACAATGTAAACAGAGCTCACCGTTTCTCGTGCAGAGGCATCGTACTGATCTTCAAGGGTAATCAGTTCGTTCAGGTTTTCAATGGCTTTGTCCTGTCGCTTGCGTAAAACCTTAAAGGTTTCCACCATTCTTGCATCTCTGCCTTTAATAGCATTGACTCTACCTTCTTCATCTGTTTTCTCCTGAATATTATAAGTATTTACCAATGCAGCCAGTGTATCGTTAAGTTCATCAAGCTCTTCTTGCTTTTGTGCCACCTTTTCTCGGAAAATATTCAGTATTGTGCTTTTATTATCGGAAATGATCTTGTTGTTCTGCTCATTGATTTTATTCACCGCAGCATTGACTAAATCTGCCGCCAGCTGATTGTCGGTATCTGTATAGCTGATCATTACGCCTCCAAGCTCGGTTTTCACAACTTTATAATTGCCATCAAATGTTTTTTTCACTTTGAAGTAGCGTTGAGGGTCATCGGGTTCAATATCATAGTGTTCTATTAAGTTGAATTTTTCTATCAAATACCCCACTACCGATGCCGATTGAGCCAGAGACATCATACGCTGCGCATCATTTTTTGTGCCGAAAAAACCCTGGTTGTCTCCGCTCGATTCTTTGCCAAATAGATTTTGACGATCGGTAATTGAAGGGTTGGTAGGGTAAAAAATCGAGTTGGATTCGTAGTAATTGGGCAACAATAATGAAACCACTACTGCTGCAACAGCCGAAATACCCACTAATAGAGCAATTGGTTTTTTCCACTTGAGGAGTACTTTTACGACTTCTACAAGGTTGTATGTTTTGTTCATTTAAATTTTTTTGTAAAAATAGAAAAATTCAAAGGCTATGCGCGCTTTAGTTGTATAAAGCTGATAATGAATGATAGATAATGTACTGAAACTCTGTAAACCGGCTTTTATTTTTTGAAAAGGATCAATTTCAGTATTTCTGTGCATTATCTGTCATGACACTTGTCGTCTTGATCGAAATCAGTTAAAAAGCTTAAACTTGGATTGGGTTTAATCCTTCAAGTTTTGGAAATCATAAAGGATTGTGAGAAGATAATTTGCCTTTAAAAAATCTTCAAAAACGTAAAGTGCTAATTTACAATTTTACAAAAAAACAAGAATGGAGATTATTTATATTTTCTTCTCCTGATAATAGAATAGGCAAGAATCAGGAACAAAAACCCGGCAGCACTTAGCCCCATTACAGATATCATCGGCATTCCATACCATATCCTTAATTCTTTTGAAAAATCGGCTGTTGTAACTATACTCGAGCCAATGATCAAAGCCACAATAATCAAGGTAATGGAAATGCGATTGGTAATGCTGTCCATTTTTTTCAGCAAATAGCCATAACCCTGCAATTCCACTTCAATGTGCAATTTGCCCTTCCTGGTTTTTTGCAAAATGCTTTTGATTTCTACAGGAATACTTCCAAACAGAGCAGAGAACTGATTGAAGCGATGCGACAATTCATTGTAGATGTTTTTGGGCATCAATTGCTGCTTGATCAGCTTTACACCATAGGGCTTTACAAAATCATAGGTATTGAAATTGGGGTGTATTTGTTTGCCAATTCCTTCTAAAATTGCCATTGCTCGGAAAATCAGGAAGATCCCACCCGGCACGCGCATCTGATAATCATACATGATTTTCTGAAGTCGGGCGATCATATCAGCCAGTGAACTTTCACTGATATCCAAGCTGGCATAGTCTTCTATAATTTCATTCAGATCATACTCAAATGCCCGCATATCTGTAATATCATCCTCAATGGACAATTTTTTCATACTTGAAGCCATAGAGCGCGGATCGCGATTGGCCATAGCCACAAAAATATTGGCAAAAGCAATTTTATCGTTTTGATTCAATTGCCCCACCATACCGAAATCAATCAGGCAAATGACCCCATCTTTTCTTACCAGTACATTTCCAGGATGCGGATCGGCATGAAAAATTCCATATTCAAAAATCTGGGTAAGGTAAATATCCATGCCGTTTTCAGCAACTTTGCGCGGGTCATGGCCCCATGCCCTCAGTTGCCTGACATCTGATATTTTACATCCGCTGGCGAATTCTATTACCATTACTTTTTCGGAAGTAAGGTCTTTATATGATCTTGGAATGTAGAAGTTTTTGTAATCACCATAGAGCTTTCGAAAACGCGTAATATTCCGGGATTCATTGCGGTAGTCCAACTCTTTGCCCATGCTTCTTTCCAAAGCACTGACCACATCGCCTGCATTGATAATACCCTGTTTTTTCAGGTAGCGTTCGGTGCGGTTGACCACATCCTTCATAATGCCCAGGTCAAGCTCAATAATGTCTTTCACACCCGGTCTCTGGATTTTCACTACTACTTCCGACCCATCTTTCAATTGAGCTTTGTGTACTTGACCAATAGAGGCAGAGGCAAGCGGAACAGGATTGAAATCATTGAAAAAGTGCTCAAGATCCTTGCCCAGTTCTTTCTTTATGATTGCCCGGACTTCCTCAATAGGAAAAGGCGGTACGTGATCCTGTAGTTTCTCCAGTTGATCAATAAGTGGCTGCGGGAGCATGTCCGGCCTGTTGGAGAGGATTTGCGCGAGTTTTACGAATGTAGGCCCCAGTTCTTCTACCACCATTCTGATTCTTTCCCATCGGGAATATTCAAAGACTGGTTTGTTCTGACGCATCCATGTAAGTCGCTTGCGCTCAGTTATAAAATTGCGCAGTGTAGTATTTGTGATTGCATCTTCGAAACCATATTTTACAAGTACACCAATAATTTCACGGGTACGGCCTATATTCTTAAAAGTTTGGTTAAAAAACATGGAATGAATTATACGAAATAGATCAGTAAAGTAGCAAAATTAATAATAGTAAATATAGGACAAACAAAAAAGCCGGGCTAAAAAAATAACCCGGCTCGGAAAATAGGAAAAATGAACCAAAAACTTATTTGCTTGCTGTTGCTTTTTTAGCAGTAGAAGCAGTAGAAGAAGATGAGCTACCAGATTTCTTTTCCAATTCAGCGATTCTTTTTTTCAAAGCATCAAGTTCTTCAGACTTCGTGTATCCGAATTTTTCTACAAAAGAATTGAAGCGATCTTCAAATTCATCTTTTTTAGAATCGGATTTGTCCAAAAAGTCTTCAACAACTTTTTTGGCTTCAGAATCGGTCATCTTACCTTTTTCGACCAATTCATCTACAGATTTCTGTAATTTTTCAGTTGCTTGTGCAGCTAATCCTACACCTGCGTACAATAATTTTTTAAATGACTCTTCCATTTTTAAAAGATTTTTTCTGTTTAATAAAATATTTATTCTCAATTGACATCCTGCTTAGGTCAAATGCTATTCCAAAAATGAGTACGATTGTACCAATTTTTTTTGTGCTGAGAATAAAAATATTCTGAAAGCGTTTATTCAAAGGCCTTTCAAGGCGTAAAAACTTATTTTTATAAAATTGGCACGCAATAAACAAGCACTTGAAACTGTGTAATATTGTCTTGCTGAATGCCAAAAGGATAGACCCGAACGTTTGTTAGGTGGATTGCTTTTCTAATATCTGCCATTTTTGGAAGACTTATTGGCAGTGGCTTTCAAGCTTCTTTTTATTAAATTTGGCGCGTTCAAATATAATTCAAATTCACCGAAATTCATACTATATGTTAGTGGGTAAAGACAGAAACTTTAACAATGCCGAAGAATACTTCGATTTTTTAGTTGCCTCTGTAGGTTACCCATCTATACACCACAAATTCTATTCCGATAAAATTGTTTCAGAAAACAATTCACTGCACCTGGATATTTATGAACATCATCGCAATTCACCTACAGTGGTTTTTATTCCGGGCACTTCTATATATGGGATGTGCTATGCTGAAGTGTTAGAAAAAATCGGGGCACAGGGTTATAATATTGTAGCAATGGATCCGCGTGGACATGGAAGAAGCACAGGAGAAAGAGGGGATTATACGATTTCTGAACTAATGAATGATGCACAGAATGTGATTACCTATGCCATCAATAAATTTGGCGACAATGTATCTTTAATGGGGTCGAGCCAGGGCGGTATAGTTGCTTTTTACCTGGCAGCAAAAGACAAGCGTATTAAGGGTGTTACTTGTCAGAACTTTGCTGATCTTACTTGGGGTGAAAGCACGTGTCTTACCAGATTTCCCAGGATCAGTAAGTTGTTTAAACCCATGATGCAGAAAATGGGAGGCATTGCGCCCAATTCACAAATCCCGGTGAGTGTGTACCTTGATCTTGAAAAAATTGGAGTGAAATATTTCGGAAATGCCAAAAACTTTATGGATACGGATCCGCTGGCCTTAAAATCTATTTCATTCCGCGCATTTCATTCGCTTGCTACCACGAAAATTCCTAAACCTGTAGAAGAGATTGATGTGCCGGTAATGGTTTTTCAGGGCGATGCAGATACTATTTTTCCGGTGGATTATACACAGCAAATTTTCGATAAACTGAATGTAGAAAAGCAATTTGATTTGTTTCCCGGACTCAATCACGCAATTATGACTGAGGATCCCGATGTTATTCTTGACCCGATATTAAACTGGCTCGGGCGCATCCATTGATTTTACTCGATAATCGAGATTTAAACCTGCCCGACTAAGCAGGCGGGTGCTCCGAGGCCTGTCTGACAAAGGCAGGCTTGCCCCGAGGTTGTTTACTTTATCAAGGTCACACTGCCTTTAAATTCAAATTCTTCACCATTGATAAAATTACCGCTAATATGATAAACATAAACATCGGGATTTAGTGGTTTGCCTTTATAAGTACCATCCCATCCTTCTTTTATGTCTTCTGATTCAAAAACTAATTCTCCTGTGCGGTTAAATATTCGAATTGTAATGTTATCCGTAGAGCCAAAGTCGAGTGCGAAAAATTCATCATTCACATCATCGCCATTGGGAGAAAAGGCGTTGGGGATAAATACTTCATGGTCTCTTTTCACATAAACAGAAGTACTAGTTTCGTAAATACAGCCGTCTTCGTCAACTCCTGTCACTGTATAGTTTGTGGTTTCAAGGGGGCTGGCATCGGGATTTCTGCAATCAGTACAGCTAAGCCCTGTTGCAGGTGACCAACTATATTCCAGGACTTTGTCTGCCGGTATTATTAATTCTGGTTCTAAAGTAATGGAGGAGCCGCGGGTAATGTAATAAATGTATTCAAAGCTGAATTCAAAGGGATCGTTTTCGCCAATCGTGAAATCTTCCTGCACGATACAATCATTGCTGTCTATGACAATGGCTCCGTGCAAACCGGCTGAAAGCCCGCTAAAAGAACCTGAAGATTGAAAAACATTGG
Organism: Chitinophagales bacterium; assembly: GCA_040877935.1. Lineage (NCBI taxonomy): Bacteria > Pseudomonadati > Bacteroidota > Chitinophagia > Chitinophagales > Chitinophagales bacterium. The sequence goes on along the minus strand of JBBDNB010000048.1, from coordinate 189,299 downwards.
TGAAAACAGAATAACGATAGGGCGGAACACCACCCGTAGTACTTAACTGCACAAAACCATCATCATCACCAAAGCAGGTGGCATCTTGCGTACTATCAACATTGAGCAAAAGTTCTGGTGGTACTGAAATTTCTACCGAATCTATTGCTTCGCAGCCGTTGGCATCTGTAACAGTAACTGCATAAGTGCCGCCTTCTAAATTGCGGATTTCATCGCTATTCGGTGCACCTGGAACATTCCAGTTGTAATCTATTGGATCCAGCCCACCACTGATTACGGCTGTTGCACTTCCATTTGCTTCACCATTGCAGCGCACGTCTGTTCCTACAAGATTCAGGTACAAAACACCCTGCTCTTCTACAATAGCAGTCATTTCAGCCATACACCCTTCCTGATCGGTTACAATAAGTGTATAGACTCCAGCGGGGATATTTATCCTGTTGGAGTCCGTGGAATTGTCTGACCAATCAAGATCATAAGGAGGTACACCTCCATTTACATCAATAAAAATCGCACCATCGGTAGCATTGTTGCAACTGGCCCCAATCACACTGTCATTAATGGTAATTTCAGGTGGAGTACTAAGTCTAACAGAATCAACAGCAAAGCAATTGTTCAAATCCCTGACAAAGACACTGTACAAACCTGTACCAACATTGTTTCTTACAGGATTCGGATTAAAATCAGACCAGGTAATATCATAACCCGGAGTTCCACCGCTTGCAGAAACACTCATGCTTCCATCTTCCTCACCAAAGCAACTTGGGTCGGTTTTGGTAAAGTTTATTTCTATTGAATCGGGTTGGTCAATTGTTGCGCTAATTGTATCCAAACAATTATTGGCATCAAAAACAGAAAGCGTGTAATCACCTGCAAATACATTGATCAGGTCTTCCGTTTGGGTGTTGTCCGACCAGAGATAATCATAAGGAAATGTGCCGCCCAAAGTGCTGATATCAATTACACCATCTTCTCCATCGTAGCAGGTGGCGTCAAAAACATTGTTTACTATTAGCTCAAGTTCATCGGGTTCTGTAATGGTGTAAAATTCTTCTACAAAACAATTGTCTGCATCGTAAACAGTAATGTCATAATCACCGGGAGGCAGGCTGTCAATTATTGCCACTGAATCACCATTTGACCACTCATAGGAATATGGTGTTACTCCACCATTCGCACTGATTTCTATATACCCATCAGCATTTCCAAAACAAGAGACATGTGACAAGCTATCGGTATTTACAATGATTTGAGTTGAAGTTGAAATATTAGCGGAGCCTGTTGCCACACAACCATTGTCGTCCGTTACAACTACAGAATAACTACCTGCACCCAGAAATACTGCTGTGGGTAAACTTTGTTGGGGAATGGTATTCCAGGTATAGCTGTAATTATTTGGTGCAGGAAAATTAGGGTTTGGTGTTCCCCCGCTTACATTTGCTGTAGCAGTGCCATCATTGGCTCCACTGCAACTTACATCAGTGGAAGTGACATTGACAGATAATGGGGCAGGCTCAATGATTTCTACAGTATCGGTAACTACACAGTTGTCATTATCTGTTACACTTACGATCACTTCTCCGGCAGACAAACCAAAAATTGAATCATCAGTGGAAGCAGAAACACTCCATGCATAGTCAAATGGACTTACGCCACCGATTACATCTACTTTAGCTGTTCCATCTGTTTCACCGTGACAAGAAATATCTTCTTTGGAGATTTCTGCCTCAAATACAAAAGAAGTGTCTTCGCTAAGCTGAAGTGTAAATGTACCTTGCTCGGCAGGAGCAGTAGCATCTACTACTATATAATACGTTCCGGGTTCACACAAAAAAGTTGAAACTTGAGATTGGTCAGTACAAGCATCATCATTAAATGCTTCTACTGTAGTTCCATCGCTGTTGACAATATAGATGTAGCTGTCGAATTGGGCACCCTGTGCTCCACAAAGTGAAGCCATTACACCCAGGGGATTGTTGATGGTAAATTGATAAAACACATCATTTCCGGGACTGCCTGCGTAATTGTTGGAATAGCAGACATTGCTGTTGTAATGTTCCAGAGCATTTCCAGGGCTTAAGGCACCAAAATCAATAGCAGCATTAAAGCCTGTTCCAAGTGTATATCTCCAAAATGTTTCAATGCGTGGTTCGTAGTTGTTGCCAGGGCAGCCACCACCAATAAGGCCATGATTATAATATTCGCAAGGCGGGCCATCGCGATAGTCCATACCAGAAAGAAATGGTTCTGCATCGCAATACCTGCCATCGGATGTAGAAAAAACACAGCCTCCAAAAATATTTGCGCAACAGCAATTGGTTTCATAGGTACAGCGTGTTCCGGGACAGTTAAATCCAAGTGCACCATCAGAACCACAGTTGTCTTCCCAGGCTTCTAATTTAATATCCAGAAATTGGGGTACTGTAGCACCATAGGTAAAGTTGAAAAATGTATAATTCAAATCAGCACTCAATCCGGGGGGGTCAAAATCGTCAGTGAGGCAAGTGCCTCCTGTCCAGCCTGCACCATCTACATCTGCTACGTCTCTACCCCAGATATAAAAGGTAAGCTCATCCGGAATAAACCCCACACCAAAAACTCCTTCATCTGTTGCAGCAAAATTTACATTTACCTCTCTTACACGCGCCTCAACCTCAACCGGCCCATCATTATAAGTCTGTGCTAAAAGCTCGCTTATAGGTAAATAAAGTAGCAAAATAATGAATAGGTAACTCCTCATAATTTCCGTGCTTAACAAATAAAGTTAGCTTTTTCGGCAAAGAAAATCAAAGTATGTATTTGCCTTTGGCAATATTCCAGACAAATATATTTTGTTACCCTCCAATATTTATTTTGTATTGTAAGGTATAATTCATGGGTGGCTCAAGACGTGCAACCCTGACAGTATATTCAGAATTGAGCACATTATTGATAATTACGCCCAGGGTTCCAAATTTCCCGAAATTATAAGCAGCCCTGAAATTCCACAAAAAAGAGGAGCGGGGTTGTGCTTCCCTGTATTCTGTAAGGCCGGGAATGAATAATTCAAAGACCTTGTCTATTTGGTCGATTTTGCCATAAATGCGGAATTCATTTCCTATGGTGAATTTTTTCCAGTCGAATTCTATATCCATTTTCACTAAGTGTCGCATTCTATAGGTCAGCATTGGCAGCGCCTCATCTTCTTCATTTAGCACAAATGCCTTGAACATATTACTGACAAAAGGCCCAAATTTTCTTAAAGTGGTATCATTACTCAGGTCAGCTGCGTAACTATAAGTATAACCTCCCTGAACTCTAACAGGAATCTTGCCGATTTTTCCCTCGCCCACCAAAGTAGCTTCAAGTCCTGCTACACGCGCCCTTGTCAGGTTTTTTGCAGAAAAACCGAGCCCGGGGTTTTCTCCTGTGGTCTGGCTTCCAAATTCGAAAACGACCATATTCCAGTAATCCATCCAGAAAAATGCCAGGTCGGCATAGCCCAGCCACTTTTTGATTTTTACACCTTGTTTTATTCCAATCTCTGCATTGTAGCCATACTCGGGCTGTAGGTTATGATTAGGATATGCTCCAATTGGAGGATTGTCAAGAAGTTGTTCATCAACGAAACGCTCGGCTATACCTGGAAACCGAAATCCCTGTCCAACGGAAAAACGCAAATAAGTTTTCTTAGCTGCCTGAAAATTCAAACCTGCCGATCCAACTGGTCGGCCTGCGTTGTAAATACTGTCGAGATTAAAATGCTCATATCTGCCCCCAATATTGAATGAAAGCCGTCCAATTTTTTGATCCAACTGAATGTACGGAGCGACATTGTGGGCCTGGTGGTTGCCCAAATCCTTATCGGCCATAGTAGCCTTTTGCCCCAGGAAACCGGCTGTAATATTCATTCCAAAATCAAATGAGTGTTGAAATTGATACTCTCCCATATACAGGTAGGTATCCAGGTTTTTGCTGGAGAAACGCAACCTGGTCCTGTACATTCTTCCTTTCAAGCTGTGCTTGCTGTTGCCATGATAGTATTTCACAAAGGGATCCAGGAGTATCACTTTTCTATTACTGGTAGTCAGGGTCCCTTCACTTCTCCAGTTGTTTAGATCAGCACCGAAGGGCACATACTTATTATCTCCTGAATCGTACCAAAAGATATAATCCACTTCATCCGTTTCCATCAGGTATGCTCCCAATCCATAAGAAAGCCCTTCTACTTTTTCGGGGCGATGTCTGTATTTTAACGATAGCCTGTGAAATCCGGAATTGGCCCTTCTGATATAACCGATAGATTTATTGTAATTTCCTCCAACTACAAAATCATGCCTGCCAAATTTCTGCTTATGGGAGAATTGAGCTCCATAGCGCATTGGAGGCTCTTCGGAATTATCCCACCAGGCAAGTTCTTTATTTCTTGGCTTTGCATAGCCATTGTAATAGATCATAGCCTTTGTTTCCGGCTTTGATTTTGCCCATGCAGTTCTCACATTTATAACACCATTCAATGCTGAAGCTCCGTATAGTGCTGAAGATGCAGACTTGATGACCTCTACCTGGTCACTGATTTCCAATGGCATTTGGCTCCAACGTATTTCACTTCTATCAACACTTAATATTGGTAAGCCATCTATCAAGGTAAGCACCCTGCTGCCAACACTGTAGGTAAAACCACTTCCACCTCTGATATTGGCCTGGTTGTCATAAATCGTTACACCGGATAATTTGTCTATACCTTCCCTTAAAGTGACATTGTTTGAATTTTCAATCAGGTCGGTTTTGAGTACTTCTATGGAAAATGTTTCTTCTGAAAGATTGCGTTCGTACTTACTACCAGAAACAACTACTATATTGAGTTGTTCTTCACTTTCGCCTAAAGCTATGTCAAATGTGCGTTCCTCACCTGCCGCCAAACTTATTTTTTGGATTTCCTGATCATAGCCGAGGAATGAAAATTTCAACCTGTAAGTACCGGGATCAAGTTTTAGTGAATAATTCCCTTCAATATCTGTAGAGGCACCGGCACTTTCACCCAATACAGCAACATTTACGCCCAGCAATACTTCATCGCTGGCTTTGTCTTTAACAGTTCCCTTTATTATAGCTTTCTCTTGTGCAACAGCATAAAAACAAAAAAACACAAGAAACATTGTTAGCAGAGTGGAGCAACAATTTTTCATAATGAAGTAGATTGGTTTCAGTTGGAAGCTTTGTATTGCTTCAATCTGCAAAGCTATCTATTTTTTCAAGACTCCGTTAGCGTATTAATGTAATACTTCCATGTTTTTTATCTGCTTTAATTTGATGCTCAAAAATTGTATTTAAGCTGTATGTATATACCCCGGGCGATAAAGCCTGTCCTTTATAAGTTCCATCCCAGCCTTTTATTGCTGTAGTTAGATCTCTTGTATCAAATATTTTTTCTCCCCAGGCGTCAAAAATCATCAAATGTATTGATTTGACCTTTGCTGTATTTCCATAAATACTCACTACATCATTAATGCCATCATTATTGGGTGAAAAGACATTGGGAAGATGTACCTGTGCTGTCGGAAACTCAACATTCACCTTAATTTCATTAGAATACGCACATCCAAATGAATCGTAAACAGTGAGTTGATAAATGCTTTCACCCGGGGGTGTTGCAATTGGCGTACTGCAATCTGTACAATTCAATCCGGTAGAAGGCTCCCATATATAATTGTATGTACCATTGTCTTCCGGTAATATAACTGGCTCTATTTCTATACTTTCACCAAGTTCAATATTGAGTTCTTCCTCAACAAAGTCAACCGTAATTTCATCGGATTGATTAATAATAATCTCTTGATGAAATACACAGGATGCAGCGTCTGTAACTTGCAATTGATAAGTGGCGCCTCCCGATAAACCCGTAAAAACACCTTCAGAAAGGGAGTCAACCCCAATCAGTGTATAAGTGTATGGTTCCGTACCTCCCGCTGCCGATACAAAGACAGCACCGTCTTCTTCACCTGGGCAACTTTCATCATTCACAGTCAATTCATCAAGTGTGAGTTCTGTTGTTATAATTGATATTGTATCCACAAGTTCACAATTGTTATCGTCAGTTATTGTAAATGGATATTCTCCGGCAAGCAACCCGGTTATAGTATTGCCTGTTTGCCCATTTTCCCATAAGAAATCATAAGGAGCCGTGCCACCGCTTGCCGTAATACTTGCCATGCCATTGTCTCCACCTGCACAGTCAGCATCGCTAATATCACTTGTAAAATCAAGGGGCATTGGCGCATCAACAATTACACTGTCTATTACAAAACAACCACTGTCATCTGTAATGGTAACTAAATAATTGCCCGCACTTAATGAATCAATTGTATTAAGGGTATCAGATGTACTCCATTCATATTGATATGGAGTAGTACCCCCTGAAACCTGGCTGAGCAATGCTGCGCCATCAGCTCTGCCGGCACAAGACACATCTGTTGCACTAAGGTTAAATAAAATAGGGTTCATGTCTGAAATATTAAAACTGCGGACAATGCTACATGCATTAGAATCTGTAACAGTAAGCTGGTGGGTTCCTGAAGATAGCCCATCGGCTATGCTGCCAATATCTCCATTGCTCCATTCTATAAGATAGGGTGGAAACTGGCCAATAATATTTGCTTCTGCAGTGCCATTGGCCGAACCCGAACAAGCAACATCTGTAGTATTGACTGCTACTTCAATAGAATCTGCTTGCTCAATTGTTATAGAAGTTGAATTGTTGCAACCGTTACTATCGGTAACATTTACAGTATATATTCCCGCACTAAGGTTATTTGCAGTATTCCCGGTTTGTTGATTGTTCCACACTACTTGATAGGGCGGAGTACCATCCGAATAAAACACAGTTGCTGAACCGTCATTGCCATTATAACAAGAAATAGCATTGCCTGTAATACTATCTATATTAATTGATGAAGTCTGTAAGATAGTAACACTGTCAATTCCCTCGCAGCCACCAGCATCTGTTACTGTTAATGTATAGGTGCCGGCACTTAGGTTATTAATTGTATCTGTATTTTCATTGGTGCTCCAAAGCAAAGTAAAGGGCTGTGTGCCTGTAGTGCTATTTAACCACGCAGTTCCAAAAGCATTTCCGCTGCATCCGATATGATCAAATCCGAGGTCTAAGTTCAATTTTGAATCAATAGTAACCGTTACACTGTCGGAAGCGGTACAAGATCCAAGTGTAGTAGTTACTGTATAGGTTGTATTGGTGTTTGTAAAAACATCTGGATCGGCAATATTAGGATCGCTCAGTCCATTTGAAGGAGACCAAGTATAATTGTTGGATCCAGTAGCTAAAAGTTGGGCAGAACCGCCCTGGCAATAACTTATGGTATCAGGCCCGATAATGGCAAGGGGTAGAGAATCTAGTATAGTAATGACAACGCTGTCATATACAGTTGTGGAACATAGATTTATCAGTCCGATTACGATTGTTTCAGGGGAGCCATTTCCACCGGGTAAAGGATTGATAAGAAGCTCAGCGATAGTATCTCCTGCCGGAATAATTACACTATCCGGTATTGTGCTATAATCAACGCCATTCACTGCAGTTCCCCCAATATTGAAGTATAAAACCTGGTCGTTTTGTATTGGGTCATCAATAATAAAATCGATATAAGCATCTACGCAAGACCTTATTGCTATAGTATCCGGATAATTGCCTCCAACATTGTTGTATGCTTCAAGTGAAACACCTGAGCTTTCAATACTGCCAGCTTCAATAAATACGCCTGAATCATAATATCCATCATATACATCTGCTATAACTAATTTTAGGTGGTATGAATTACAGGGAATTACGGGAATTACTGCTTCAAAAGTTACCGTTAATCCATTGTAAGCTATATCGGTATTGAGTGCTTCATTATCAATAAAATACTGGCTATTACAGGGGCATGAATTAGCCCCCCATGTACATGGAGATCCAGATCCAAAGCCCGGAAAAAGCTCAACCCCATTATTTACACTATTAATTGCCACAGGTTGTGTAGATCCGGGAATAAGCGCAATATTTTTATTGTTATAATTTCCGCCAGATGGGTCTGGACCGGAAATAAGAAATGCAAATGCATCATTAAAATTTGAACAAACCCATTGATGGTATTCTTCTGAAGAAAAAACGTATTTAAACTTCAAGGTATCAGATAGGGGCTCAATGTCAAATTCCATAGAACATGCATCAAAAATACTGTCAACTGGAATACCGGTAGTATTGGCAAGGTCTTGATCTCCCAGGGTCAACATTGGTGTAGATGAAAAAGAAAATGCTGGATTAGGAATATCACTTATCAAACCAGTGGAGAGCACTAAGCCACTGTCAATTTCCAAAGCTGTATTGTTATTTGCAAAACTCCCATAAGAATCGGAGTGACAATTGACTTGTACATTACTGATAGTCACTCCGTTTCCGGCAAGTGATTGGGCCAGTTGCTGATCACTCAATACATCGAATACACTTATCTGCGCATTAGTTTTTAAACAACAAAAAAATAAGAAAATGAATAAAATAGTCCTAAATGTGATAACCGCCCTCATACAAGCCTTTTTCAACATAAAAGATGTTAAATTACTAAATGGCATTAAAAAATCCTATACATTATATTTTTTAATTACTTTTGATTTAGTCTTCGCAGCTTGATCGAATCTTTAGCCGACTGTCTGAATTGTTTTACTTTTGCAAAAAAACAAAGTACATGTCATTTAAAGGAACAGATAACTATGTAGCTACCGATGAATTGCAGGTAGCAGTAAATGCTGCAATGTTGCTCGAAAAACCAATCATTATAAAAGGAGAGCCCGGAACGGGTAAAACTTTGCTGGCAGAAGAAGTGGCCAAAGCAATGGATAAAAAACTCCTGACCTGGTATATTAAATCAACAACAGTTGCCCAGCAAGGACTTTATGAATACGATGCTGTTTCACGCTTGCGCGATTCGCAGCTCGGTTCTGATCGGGTGCAGGATATTTCCAACTACATTAAAAAAGGAAAGCTTTGGGAGGCTTTTGAAGCCGATGAGCAAGTGGTTTTACTTATTGATGAAATCGACAAAGCAGATATTGAATTTCCCAATGACCTATTGCTTGAATTGGATAAAATGGAATTTTACTGCTACGAATTGCAAAAAACCATTTGTGCAAAAACCCGGCCTATAGTTATAATTACTTCAAATAATGAAAAAGAACTGCCCGATGCTTTTTTGAGGCGTTGTCTTTTTCACTATATACGCTTTCCGGAACCCGAAACCATGAAAGAAATAATCAATGTGCATTATCCAAACCTGGCAGGTGAACTTATGCGCTCTGCTATGAATGTTTTTTATCAAATCAGGGAAATCAAGGGCATCAAGAAAAAACCAAGTACCAGTGAACTGATTGACTGGATTAAGCTTTTACTTATGGAGCAAATGACACCTGAGGAGCTGGATGCGATAAAAGTAGGTGAAGATGTGCCTCCTCATGTGCATGCTTTGATTAAAAATGAACAGGACCTTTCCTGGCTGCAAAATTTAGCTAAAAGCAGATTCAGATAAATATGTTTATCGATTTTTTTTACTTATTGCGCAATGACGGTATCAAGGTTACCTTGCACGAATATCTTGCCCTTTTGGAAGCGGTAAAAAAAGGACTGGCCAATTATAACCTGGATGATTTTTATGCATTGAGTAAAACTATTTTGATCAAGCATGAAAATCAGCTCGATCGTTTCGATCAATTGTTTGGGCAGTATTTCCAGGGCATGGAAGCCATTCCCAATGATTTTTTTGAACAAATTCCTGAAGATTGGTTGCGCAAAAATCTTGTGAATCAACTTAGCGAAGAAGAAAAAGCCATGATAGAAGCCATGGGCGGCATGGACAAACTCATGGAGCGCTTCAAAGAGTTGATGAAAGAACAAAATGAAAGACACGAAGGCGGAAACAAATGGATAGGCACTGGAGGCACTTCTCCTTTTGGAGCTTATGGTTATAATCCCGAAGGATTTCGGGTAGGGCAGGAGGGCAGTCGCAATCGCAGGGCGGTAAAAGTCTGGGACAAAAGAAATTTTGCCGACCTGGATGATTCCGTAGAACTGGACACCCGCAATATGAAAATGGTGCTGAAAAGATTGCGTGAGCTGACAAGAGAAGGTGCTGAAGAAGAATTGGACATGGACGGTACTATTCGTAAAACTTCAGAAAATGCCGGAATGCTGGACATCAAAATGCAGGCCACAAAGAAAAACCGGGTAAAGGTTTTGATGCTGATGGATGTTGGTGGATCTATGGATGATCATGTTGAATTGTGTTCCCGCTTATTTTCAGCAGCTCGGCATCAGTTCAAACATCTTGAGTTTTACTATTTCCACAATTGCCTTTACGAATCGGTATGGAAAGACAATAAACTCAGGTTTGAAGAACGCATTCCCACTTGGGATATACTCAATAAATACAACAAGGATTATAAAGTTATTTTTGTAGGCGATGCGGCTATGTCGCCCTATGAAGTAGTAGCAGAAGGAGGGAGTGTTGAGCATTACAATCCCGAATCGGGTATGGTTTGGTTGGAACGGATGAAGGAACATTTCCCCAATTTTATTTGGATCAATCCCAACCCAGAATATTCGTGGGAGTATTTCCAGAGCACACAAATTCTGCAGGAAATAATGGAAAACCGCATGTTCCCGATGACTTTAAGTGGATTGCAGAAAGCAATGAAAGCATTGAAAGACACTAAAATTAAGCATCAGCAAAACACAGAATTTCTCGGTGCTAAAACCGGAAGAAGTTGATGGCTTTGAATACACTTCGCTGGGAGTGCCTGCCTTTTGAACAACTGAACAATACACAGCTCTATAAAATCATCCAATTGCGCGAAAAAGTGTTTGTGGTAGAGCAAAACTGTCCTTATCTGGATACAGATGATAAAGATTTTCAGGCCAAACATTTAATGGCCTGGAATAATAATCAGCTTGTGGCTTACGCGCGATTGCTTCCACCTGGTATCAGCTACAAAGATGCTTCTATTGGCCGTTTTGTGACAGCAATTTCAGTACGCAGAAGTGGTGTCGGAAAAATGCTGATGCAAAAATGCCTGGAACAAATGCAAGTAGATTTTCCCGGACAGTCCATTCGCATTTCCGCACAGGAATATTTGCGCGATTTCTACGGAAGTTTTGGATTTGCTAAGCAAGGAGAAGCATACCTGGAAGACGGCATTCCGCATGTGGAGATGCTGCGATAGGGCGTTGCTGTCTTAATCAATTATGTGCTGAATAACCAGATATCAATTTGCCACTTCCGATAAAAACTTGATTTTCATCATTTGAAGTTCGTTCATAGTGATGCCCTCATCTTCAAATTCGAGATATGCTTCGTCAAGCGAGCCGGTTTCCGACTCACTGAAATAATCATAAATATCCTCCTGCTGGTATTCGTCCAGATACTGGTCAATATCATATTGAATATTCAGCTTGGTGCCAGACATTACAATGGTTTCTATTTCCTTGAGCAGCTCTTCTAATTTCATGCCTTTTTCTGAAGCTATATCTTCCAATGGAATTTTCTTATCGATATTCTGTATGATGAAAACTTTAATCCCCGATTTATTCACCACCGATTTCATTACAAAATCCTGCGGGCGGTCAATTTCATTTTCCTCTACATATTCCTTGATCAATTCAGAGAATTTCTTCCCGTATTTTATGGCCTTTCCCTTGCTAACTCCGGTAATATTGGCAAATTCATCACTGCTGATCGGGTATTGGGAAGCCATTTCTTCCAGCGATGGATCCTGGAAAATAACGTAGGGGGGCAATTCTCGTTTTTTTGCTTCCTTTTTTCTCAAATCTTTCAGCAATTTCAATAAGTCCTGATCCAGCACCCCTGATTTGCTACTCTCCATGAACGCCTTTTCCTGATCGGCTTCTTCCTGTATAAAATTGTGGTTGATAACCAGTTTAAAGGAGACAGGTTTTTTCAGAAAGCTGCGTCCTGCATCTGTAAGTTTCAAAACTCCAAAATTCTGTATGCTTTTGGTGATATAACCAGCAAGTATGCCTTGCCTTATTACAGAGTTCCAGTATGTTTCGCTTTGTTCAGCACCTGATCCGAATGATTTCAGTTCATTTAATTGATAATCTTCAATGTCCTGATTTTTGCGCCCCATAACAATGCGCACTATGTTCTTTAAAATATGCGCTTCTTTAGATTCTTCTACTACTTTTAGGATTTTTAAGAGGTCTTCTTTGGACTCCTGTTCTTTTTTCGGGTAGCGCGAGTTGTCATCAAGTTTTGCTCCAGGTCCATTTTCCTCATCAAAATCTTCACCAAAGTAATGCAGCAAAAATTTACGCCTGCAAATGGCTGTTTCAGCATAAGCAATCATTTCCTGTAGCAGTTGAGCGTTCATTTCCCTTTCTGCCACAGGTTTGTCTTTCATCAGTTTTTCCAGTTTCTGCACATCTTTGTAGCTGTAAAAAGCAATGCAATGCCCCTCCAATCCATCTCTTCCGGCACGGCCGGTTTCCTGGTAATAATTTTCAATACTTTTTGGAATGCTGTAGTGAATCACAAAGCGTACATCGGGCTTGTCAATTCCCATTCCAAAGGCAATGGTGGCAACAATTACATCAATATCTTCTTTGAGAAAAGCATCCTGGGTATCTGCCCTTACCTGTGACTCAAGTCCGGCATTATAAGGTGCTGCTTTTATGCCGTTTACATTGAGTAATTTGGCAACTTCATGAGTGTCTCTTCTGGTGAGTACATATATAATGCCTGATTTCCCCTCCTTTTGTTTTAGAAATTGTATAATCTGTCTTTCAGCATTGCCTTTTTTTCCTTTAGGCCGAACTTCATAATAGAGATTGGGCCGATTGAATGAAGAGAGAAAGATATTGGGATTATTGAGGTCCAGGTTTTTCTTGATATCCTCTCTTACCTTAGGTGTGGCAGTTGCAGTAAGTGCTATGATCGGCACATTTTCTCCCAGGCTTTTGATGGTTTGTTTTATTTTGCGGTATTCCGGTCTGAAATCGTGGCCCCACTCTGAAATACAATGCGCTTCATCCACTGCAACAAAGGATAAATTTATTTTCTCGAAAAATCTGCGATTGTCAGGTTTGTTCAAAGTTTCAGGAGCTACATAAAGTAACTTAGTCACTCCGGAAACAACATCCTGCTTCACTTTTGTGGATTGTGCCCTGGTCAGTGAGGAGTTTAAAAAATGAGCTACGCTTTCGTTTTGACTATAACCCCTTACAAGATCCACCTGATTTTTCATCAGGGCAATAAGTGGTGAAACTACAAGAGCTGTTCCTTCACTCATTAAAGCCGGAAGCTGGTAACATAGGGATTTACCTCCACCTGTAGGCATGATCACAAAAGTATCTTTACCCGCCAGCACACTTTGTATTATTTTCTCCTGATTGTCTTTGAATTCTGAAAAGCCGAAATATTCCTTAAGGGTACTTTTTAGATTCTTTTCTGCGGTTATCATATTTTATATTAAATTTTTCTTTCCTGACGTATTTCAAACTAATTTAATCAAAAAAAGGGAAGGAAACATAGCATTACACATATTTCTGCAATTTTTAATCAAAAGTGGATTAGAAAGATTGAATTAGCCTCTTAACTTTGCACTACATTTAAAATTGTGTTGAAAGTCAGACAATACAGTTTTTTAACAAAAAAACCTATATAAAGCATGGCAGCAATAAATTCTGCCTACTACAAAGATAAGCGATGGAGAACAATTTTGTAATAATAATGGCCGGTGGAATTGGGAGTAGATTCTGGCCTAAAAGCCGGGTTGCACTGCCCAAACAATTTATTGATATACTAGGTACCGGTCAGTCCCTTATTCAGATGACATATGATCGGTTTAAGGATATTTGCCCTCCTGAAAATATTTATGTGATTACCAATGAAAGTTATTCAGGATTAGTAAAAGCGCACCTTCCTCAATTGGATGATAAACAAATCATTAAAGAACCACTTAGAAGAAACACTGCACCTTGTGTAGCCTATGCTGCACATAAAATTCTGGCCACTAACCCGGATGCCAGAATGATCGTCTCCCCTTCTGATCATTTTGTTGAGCGTAAAGATGTTTTTAATGAAATGATGTTGCGCGGACTTGATTTTGCAGGCAAAAACGATGCTTTGCTTACGCTGGGCATAGTACCTACAAGGCCTGATACCGGCTATGGGTACATACAATTTATAGAAGATCAAAATAAAGAACGCATATACAAAGTGAAAACTTTCACTGAAAAACCCACGCTGGAAATTGCTAAAGAATTTCTCAATAGCGGTGATTTTCTTTGGAATTCAGGCATTTTTATTTGGAGTGCAAAAAGCATATACAAAGCTTTTGAAAAGCTGGAACCGGAAATGCATGAAATTTTTGCCGAAGGAGCAGAATATTACAACACAGATAAAGAAGCAGTCTTCATAAAAAAAGCATATACTCAGTGCACCAATGAATCTATTGATTACGCCATTATGGAAAAATCCGACAATGTGTATGTATTGCCCGCAGATTTTGGATGGTCAGATCTGGGCACCTGGCAATCGCTTTATGAAAAATATGAGAAAGACTATCTCGGAAATGCAGTTTCGGGGTCAAATGTATTGGTACGAGATGCAGCCAACAGCATGGTAATGGTGCCTGATAACAAATTGGTTGTTTTGCAGGGGCTGGACGGATATTGTGTGATTGATACTGGAGATGTACTACTGATTTGCCAGAAAGAAAAGGAGCAGGAGATAAAAGAAATTACAGCTGAAGTAAAAAAACGAAAAGGAGAAAAATATCTCTGAGCATTTGAATAGAACACACAACATAAAGGACAAACTGCCCGAATACGGGCAAAGTATATTTGCTCAAATGACATTTTTTGCAAATGCGCACAATGCCATAAACCTTGCACAGGGTTTTCCTGAAGAAGACGGCCCACCCGAATTGCTTCAATTTCTTGGGGAAGCTGCCCAAAAAGGATTTAATCAGTATGCCCCAATGACCGGATTGCCTGGACTGAATAAAGCCATAGCTGATAAATGGCAAAAAGAATATGGCATTCAACTCGATCCTAAAGAAAATATTCAAATAAGCCCAGGAGCTACCCAGGCTATTTTCACGGCCCTTCAAGCACTGGTTCATCCCGGTGATGAGGTGATTGTCTTTACACCGGCATACGACAGTTTTATTCCCGGTATTAAACTGGCAGGTGGGAAGGCGGTTGTTGTGCCTACCTACAAACCTGATTTTGAACCCGATTGGGAAAAATTTGAAGCTGCAATTTCTCCTAAAACAAAAGCGGTTTTAGTCAATACTCCACACAATCCTTCAGGCAGATGTTTTAGTGAAGAAGACTGGAAAACACTGATTCGACTAACCTCTGAACAAAATATCATTTTGATTAGTGATGAGGTTTATGAACCACTGGTTTTTGACGGAAAATCACACCTTAGCTTACTGCATTTTCCAGAAGTGTTTCATAGAAGCCTGGCCATTTTCTCTTTTGGAAAAGCATTTAACATCACCGGTTGGAAAATTGGTTATCTGGCAGGAGCCCCGCAACTGCTGGATGTTTTTAGAAAAGTCCATCAATTCCAGATTTTTTCGGTGCACACGCCTTCTCAATTTGCATTGGCAAAATTTATGCAGAAAGGAGGAAACAGCCTGGACTTTAAAGATGACTACGAACAAAAAAGGAATTATTTTTCAAAAGCCATAGCCGAAATTGGTTTCAAGCCACTTTCATGTGCGGGCAGCTATTTTCTGTTGGCTGATTATTCTGCGCTTTCAGAAAAGGGAGATATTGAATTCTGTGAATGGCTTACAAAAGATATTGGAGTGTCTGCGGTGCCCACATCGGTATTGTATCACCCGCATTTTGATCAAAAATTGATTAGATTTTGTTTTGCCAAAAAACAAGAAACCCTGGGAAAAGCAATAGAAAAATTATGGAAGATCTCCGAATAGCATTGATTCAAAGTGATTTAGTATGGGAAGATAAAGCGGCTAATTTCAAACAGCTTGCCGAATTGATTGAAACTACTGAGAATCCTGATTTGATCATACTTCCCGAAATGTTCAGCACAGGTTTTAGCATGAATGCCCAAAAAATGGCTGAACCCGAAAACGGGCAGGGTTTGCAGTGGATGCAAGAGCGAGCAAAAAAAACCAAAGCAGTTGTTTGCGGCAGTTTGATTATTGAGGATGGTGGGAAATATTACAATCGCTTATTTTGGGTAAAACCAAACGGGGATTTTGAAAAATACGATAAACGACATCTATTCACTTATGCTGGCGAAGAAAAAACATACAGTGCCGGAAAAGAGAAATTAATTACAGAATTGAAGGGTTGGAAAATTTGCCCACAGGTTTGTTATGATTTGCGTTTTCCAGCCTGGAACAGAAACCAGGAAGATTATGATCTCCTTTTTTTTATAGCCAACTGGCCCGCTCGTAGAACCTATGCCTGGCGGCATTTGCTCATAGCCAGAGCCATTGAAAATATGGCTTATACCATAGGGGTGAATCGAATAGGAGAAGATAAAAAAGGAGTTTATCATTCCGGCAACAGCATAGTACTTGATCCATTGGGTGAAATACTATGGGAGGAAGCTGACAAACAAGCAGTAAAAACCATTAACCTTTCAAAAGGAAAACTCATAGAATCAAGAGAGCGTTTTGGTTTTTTGAGGGATAGGGATGAGTTTGAAATAAATTGAGAAAAATGAACAAATCAATAGAATTAGACAAAAGACAAATAGACCAAGACTTTGTAAAAGTCCGCAAGCGCATCTACAAGCAATTCAAGAAAAACCCGGATGTAGATGCCTGCCTTTTTATCATTGGTATGCGAGAACTGGGACAGTTAAAAATAAAATTTAATAAAGAAGAGAAAACATACCTGATGCATATAGCTGTGTGCCGGCTGATGAGTGAAGATGGCTATTATCAACTGGAAGGCACAGATGAAGATGGATGGCCCCACTGGAAAGCTAAAAAACCCCTGCCAAAGCTGAATGGAGAGGATCAAGAGTATTTGCTCAAACAATATATAATTCGTTACTTTGATGCACTTTAGAAAAAAGTAAAAAAATCAATCACATGAAAAACAGTATTAAAATATTGGCTTTTGGCTTTGTGCTTATCAGCCTTTTCTCTTGTAACTCAATGAAAAACAGCGCCTTGGAAAAGAAACTCGGACATGAAGTAGAAGATGGTATTTATGCAGAAATCGTTACCAATAAAGGAACCATTTTCCTGGAATTGTACCATGACAAAACACCTATGACAGTTGCCAACTTTGTAGGTTTGGCAGAAGGTAAAATTGAAAACGAAGCCAAAGAGCTCGGCACACCTTTTTACGATGGCATTAAATTTCACCGTGTAATTGCTGATTTTATGATCCAAACCGGAGATCCTGAAGGAACGGGCAGAGGTGGACCCGGCTATAAATTTGCCGATGAAATTGTTCCTGAATTAAAACACGACACTTCTGGCATTCTTTCCATGGCCAATGCCGGTCCCGGCACCAATGGCAGCCAGTTTTTCATTACACACAAAGCCACGCCTCATTTGGATGGCAAACACACTGTGTTTGGAAAAGTGATTAAAGGAATGGATGTGGTAAACTCCATAGCCCAGGATGATGTGATGGAAAAAGTAATTATTCACAGAGAAGGCAAAGAAGCCAAAAACTTTGATGCTGCTAAAACTTTTGAAGAGGCTCAGGCTGAATTAGAAGCTGAAAAAGAAAAAACACAAGCTGCCGCTCGCGAATCTTTTGAAAACCTTGTAAAAAAGGAATACCCCGATGCTAAATCCACCAATTCCGGTCTGCATTATATTATCGAAGAAGAAGGATCAGGTAATCAAGCAGCAGCCGGAAAGACAGTGAAAGTACACTACTCAGGCTATTTACAAGATGGTAAAAAATTCGATTCTTCTGTAGATCGCGGTGAGCCTATTGAATTTCCTCTGGGCCAGGGCATGGTTATTCCAGGATGGGACGAAGGTATTGCCCTGCTAAAAGAAGGCGGTAAAGCCAAATTGATTATCCCATATTATCTTGCATATGGAGAACAGGGAAGAGCACCTGTAATCCCTCCAAAAGCCACTTTGATTTTTGATGTGGAATTAATCGAGGTGAATTAAACCTTAACAAAAAAATGCGTCTAAAAAGCCTGATCATACACAGATCGGGCTTTTTTTATTACTGTTGTTATTCGATCAAATTTGCTGCTAATTTCATGAACTGCTCTACTATTCCTGCCCTCCTTATCTTATTACTATTTGTATCCCCTTTTAGCAAAAGCTATTCCCAGTCGAATGAAAAAATCCAGATCACAGGGAAAATCATTGACGGTGGGACTGACAGTCCCCTTGAATATGCATCCATTAGTGCATATAGCATAAATGACTCTACTATTATCGGAGGTGGGATAAGCAATGAAAAAGGGGATTTTTCAATTGATGCCAAGTCAGCACCCTTTTATTTGGAAATAAGGTTTCTGGGCTATTTGAGTAAAAACACCAAAGCATTTTCTCCCGGGGAAAACCAAAAAAGAGTAAATGCTGGAGAAATTATTTTGAATGAAGATTCCGAAAGTTTGGAAGAGGTTGAGGTGATTGGTGAAAAATCCCAGATGCAATTAAAGCTGGACAAGCGCATATTCAATGTGGGGAAAGATTTGTCGAATACAGGAGCCAATGCAGTGGAAATTTTGGACAATATCCCCTCGGTAGAAGTAGATCAGGAAGGCGGTGTGAGTTTAAGAGGCAGTGAAAATGTACGGATTTTAATAGATGGAAAACCTTCTGCAATGCTGGGCATGAGTGGCTCTGATGCATTGTTGTTGCTTCAGGGCGATATGATTGAAAGGGTAGAAGTGGTAACCAATCCCTCTTCGCGCTATGAGGCCGAAGGCGATGTGGGGATTATCAATATCATTTTGAAAAAGAACAAAAAGCAGGGAATCAATGGTGCGGTAACGGCAACTACTGGTTTTCCGCACAACCACAGCTTGGGGGTAAACCTAAATTACAGAAAGGGAAAGTTTAATTTATTTGGAGGCTACAGCGTGAATTATAGAAAATCACCTGGCACTGGCTATTTGTATCAGGAAGTTTACAATGCGAACACTACCGAGATTTCCGAGCAAATAAGGGACAGAACCAGAGGAGGTTTGGGCAATACTTTTCAATTTGGAACGGATTTTTATCTCAATGACAAAAACACCCTTACTGTTTCTGGAACCATTCGTCCTGCTGGCAGAAACAACGAAACCAATTTGCGCTATTTGGATTTTAATGAGGCCGGTGATTTGGTGCAGGAAGTTACACGCGATGATAATGAAACGGAGACCAAAAGAGATTATGAAGCCAATTTGAATTATGTAAAAACTTTTAAAAAAGAAGAACAGAAATTCACTTTTGATGCGCAGTGGAGCATATCCAATGATTTAGAGGAATCGGATGTAATTGAAAAAAACCTGAATACTGGATCAGAGACCGAGCAGCGGGTGAGCAATTTGGAAGGCGGGCAAAATTGGCTTTTTCAAAGCGATTATGTTCAACCATTTGCCAAAAACGGAAAGTTTGAAACAGGGGTGAGAACGACCATCAGAACTGTAAACAATGATTATAAAGTAGAGCAATTCAATAATGGAGAATGGCAGGTTTTTGGCGGTTTTCAAGATGATTTCACTTATCAGGAAAATATTTTTGCGGCCTATGCCATGGCGGGAAACAAAAATGGAAAACTCTCCTATCAAGGAGGTATTCGTGCAGAATATACCGACATAACCCTCAGCTCTGAAAGTGATGCGAGCACCAATAAAAAGCAATATTTAAACTGGTTTCCAAGTGCGCATTTGTCTTATGAATTTAATGATAAAAATTCCCTTCAGCTCAGTTATAGTTACCGTGTCAGCCGACCGCACTATCGTTCGTTGCTGCCTTTTTCCAATTACAGCGATTCGCGAAATTTCTATCGAGGCAATCCTGATTTAGATCCCACTTTTACAAATTCTATAGAAATGGGCTATTTGAAATATTGGGAAACCGGTTCCTTTTTCTCCTCGCTTTATTACCGCTACAGCACGGGTGCTGTTGATAGGGTTGTTTTTGTAGATAGCACAGGAAATTCCGTTCGATTTCCCATCAATTTATCTACCGAAAGTTCTGGGGGATATGAGGCTACCGTTAGCCAAAATATATTTAAGTGGTGGAAGTTTAATTTCAATGTGAATCTGTTTTGGTTT
This sequence comes from Chitinophagales bacterium, assembly GCA_040877935.1. NCBI lineage: Bacteria > Pseudomonadati > Bacteroidota > Chitinophagia > Chitinophagales > Chitinophagales bacterium. The sequence continues at coordinate 169,017 of JBBDNB010000048.1, read as the reverse complement.
ACCCGAGATGGCGAATACGAGGGACAGAGCTTTGAAGCCTCTACATTTAGGTGGACTTTCAGGTTGAATTCTCAATGGAAATTGCCCAAGGATTTCAATGCACAGGCCAATTGGCGTTTCCGCTCGCCATACACCGATACCCAAAGCGATTTGTTGGCGCTCAATGTTTTGGATTTAAGTATCTCAAAGGATTTTTTAAAGAAAAAAGCCACCCTCACTTTCAGTGTACAAGATGTGTTCAATAGCAGGAAATGGAGGGGCGTAATAGACAATGAAGATTTTTATCGCGAATATGAATACCAATGGCGAGTGCGCCAGTATTTGCTGTCATTCACCTACAGGATCAACCAAAATCCCAATAAAAAATCCGGAGGAAGACCAGATGGTGATGATATGATGGATTTTTAGGATTTCAATACCTTTTTGAGCATACCCAAATCGAAAGTTTTGCCCTCGCTCCGCTTCCAGCGAGTGAGGATTTGAATTGCGTCCCGCAAAATATTTAAACATTCAGCCGGAGGCTGACCAATTATCCACTCGCGGAGCCTGTCCCGCACTTCAAGTTGGGAACGCGAGCTGTGGCCGTGAGCAATACAATAATTGCCTATTCCCCTTTGTTTCTTTTTAGGATTTCTTGATCATCTTTTTCGGTTGGGAAAAAATCGGTCACAAAAACTTTCTTAACAACCTTGTCAATGTAATAAATGATTTTTATCGTAGTGGTTGAAGTTCTTCTATATAGAATAAATCTGTACTTGTTTTTTAGATGAGCTAATTTACTTTCTACACTACCTTTTTCAGGAAAAAAACTAAGGCTTTCGGTAGTATGCTGAATATCTTCTAAAATATCTTCAGCTCTATTGAGAGAATAATATTCATACAAATATTCAGCTAATTCGTAAAAGTAAATTTCAGCCGTATCTGTAATTATTACTTCATATTCTGGCGTTTCTGTTTTTTCCAAGCTTCAAAATCACTTTTGAATTTTTTAATAGATTTCACTTTGCCTTTTTCAATGTCTTGTTCTGATGCGAGCGTCCTCTGCTCCATTTCCTGATCTTCCAACAATGCTTTGATATAACCTAGAGCTTGGTCTTGACCTGAATTGCTTAAGCGAAGTATGTTTTCTAATAATTCCTTTTTGATTGCTAATCCCATATTGAAAAATTTACCTTATAAAAGTAACCTGCCTTAAACGTAATTGCAAATATTGCATTTAATCAATCAAATTATAATTGCTAATGGTTCAACTTGATATTTTTTTTATGCTTGCGTCTCACTAATAAAGTTTACACCGTTAACAGTTGTTAATGTGTACTAATGCCCTTACAATTAAATTTACTTTTGCTAAATGATTGAAACAGAACCTCAACTTTTACACATTGGCCGCCTCTTTGGCAAACTCACCAAGCTCTATATTGGCTTTATTACCAAGCAATTGGAAGATCTTCCCATAGAGCGGTATTTCTATGTTTTATTGCTGATTCACAAAACTGAAAAACCGCTGACCCAAAAGGATTTGTCGGAAATGCTGGAAATTGACAAAACTTCTACGGTTAGGTTGCTGGATTATTTGCAGGAAAATAAAATGCTGAAACGAAAAGTGAAGCCCGATGATAGGCGCTCCCATTATTTGGTGCTCACCAAATTGGCAGAAAATCACATTCCCGAAATAGAAAAAGCCTTTGAAGGCGTAAATGAAAAATTGTTGCAGCAGGTAGGCAAAGAAGAACAGGAAGTATTTTTCAATGTTTTTGGCAAAATGATATGCAATTTATCCCAAGAGCCCGGAGACAATATATTTCTGGATTTTAATAAAATCAATATTAGCAAAGCATCCTTAAAAGCATCCCTAAAATGATAAAATACATCAGTTGGACCATTATTGCATTGATAATAGCTGCTTTGGTGGCATGGCGATTGGGCGTTTTTGAAGGCTCAAAAAAAGCATCTGCCCAACAGAGCACGGCCCAAAAAGAATTGCCCGTTTCCATAAAAGTGTTGGAAGCAGAATCCATTCAGAAAAAAATAAAAGCCACCGGAAGCATTTTAGCGGACGAGTCGGTAGAGTTGACCACCGAAACGGCAGGGATGATTACCGGGATTTATTTCAAGGAAGGAGAGCAGGTCAGCAAGGGAGATTTGCTGGTGCGCATCAATGATGCAGATTTGCAAGCCGAACTGAACAAAATAAAACAGGAAATAGAATTGGCAAATATCCAGCTCAAACGCTATGAGAAATTACTGGATCGAGAGGCCGTAAGCCAAAGTGAATTTGACCAAGCAAAAACTCAGGTTTTGACCCTAAAGGCAGATTCGGCATTGGTAGCCGCACGCATTCAAAAAACCACACTGCGGGCACCGTTCAGCGGACAGGTTGGCTTGAGAAATGTAAGCCCGGGCGCATATGTGAGCAGCGGCACATCCATTGCCACATTGGTAAATGTAAATCAATTGAAAGTCCAGTTTTCAATTTCTGAACGCTTTGCCATGGAAGTGAGAAATGGACAGGAAGTATTGTTCAATGTATCGGGCGATGAAAAATTGAGAAAAGCTAAAGTTTACGCCATCAATCCGCAAATTGACCAATCTACAAGAACGATTCAAATTCGCGCAATATATGACAATCGCAAAGATTCCCTCAAAGCAGGTGCCTTTGCCAATGTGCAAGTGGTATTGAGCGAAAAAGACGAAGCCCTTCAAATTCCCGCTCAGGCAGTGGCTTTGGAGCTGGGCTCAGAAAAAGCATACGTAATCGAAAAAGGACTTTGCACTTCCAAAAAAGTAAAAACCGGTATTCGGAACGACAGCCAAGTAGAAATTACAGAAGGGCTTTCCGTAGGCGATTCGGTGATAACGAGCGGTATTGCCCAGTTAAAAGAAGGATTGCCCGTAAAAGCGGTTTCTAAATCACCAGCACTATGAGTTTATCGTCATTAAGCATATCCAGGCCGGTAATGGCTACGGTATTTTCCATTGTGATTGTACTGTTTGGAATCATTGGCTTGACTTATTTGGGCGTGCGCGAATATCCAAGTGTTGACCCGCCTGAGATAACCGTTACCACCAATTATGTGGGTGCCAATGCCGATATTATTGAATCGCAGATAACTGAACCGCTAGAAGAAGCCATCAACGGAATTTCAGGTGTGCGAACCTTGACTTCCACCAGCAGGGATGGAAGAAGTACCATCAAAGTAGAGTTTGATTTGGAAGTGGATTTGGAAACTGCTGCCAATGATGTGCGCGACAAAGTTTCGGGAGCGGTGCGCAATATTCCCGAAGATGCCGATCCACCGATTGTTTCCAAGGCAGATGCCGATTCCAGTCCCATTATTTTCCTGAATATTAAAAGCGAAAAAAGGTCTTTATTGGAATTGACCGATATAGCAGAGCGAACATTCAAGGAGCGATTGCAAACCATCAACGGGGTGAGTGAAATCCGTATTTGGGGCTCGAAAAAATACGCCATGCGCCTGTGGCTCGATCCACAAAAAATGGCGGCAAATGATGTCACTGCCAGGGATGTGCAAATTGCCTTGGAGGAGCAAAATCTGGAATTGCCCTCTGGCTCGGTAGAAGGCGATAATATTGAATTGACGGTAAGAACACTTGGCCGATTGACCACCACCGAGGAATTCAACAATATGATCATTCGCGAATCCGATAACAGAACGGTTTATTTCAAGGATATAGGAAAAGCGGAATTGGGTCCCGAGGAATTGCGCACCATTTTGAAAAGGGACAATATTCCTATGGTGGGAAATGCCATTATTCCACAGCCCGGTTCCAATCACATTGAAATTGCAGATGAATTTTATGTTCGATTGGAGCAAATCAAAAAGAACTTGCCCGAGGATATTGAAATCGGAATTGGCTTTGATACCACCAAATACATTCGCGATTCCATCAGTGAAGTGCAGCAGACCATTTATTTGGCATTTGCCCTTGTCATTCTGGTGATTTTCTTCTTTTTAAGGGATTGGCGCACCACCATCATTCCCGTGGCAGTAATTCCCATCGCCTTGATTGGTTCTTTCTTTGTCATGTACATTTCAGATTTTTCCATCAATGTACTCACCTTATTGGGCTTGGTTTTGGCCATTGGCCTGGTAGTGGACGATGCCATTGTGGTGCTCGAAAATATTTACACGAAAATAGAACAGGGCATGGATCCCAAAGAAGCGGGGCTTCAAGGTGCTGCCGAAATATTCTTTGCTGTAATAGCCACTACCATTTCCTTGGTGGCCGTGTTTTTGCCCGTAATTTTCCTGGAGGGAATCATTGGTCGATTGTTCCGCGAATTTGGAGTAGTATTGGCAGGTGCAGTGGTCATTTCCTCTTTTGTGGCATTGACGCTTACGCCCATGTTGAGCAGCAGATTATTGAAAAAAAGGAAGAAACAAAATGCCTTTTACAATTTGACCGAGCCTGGTTTTTTGAAATTAAATGAATGGTACCGCAATGCCCTCAGTGGTTTTATGGAAAAAAGATGGCTGGCATTTGTGGTGATTTTGATTTCCGGTGCTTTGATTGCGGTTTTCGCTTTCACATTGCCTTCTGAATTGGCACCCCTAGAAGATCGTGGAAGTTTGCGATTGTTTTCCAAGGCACAAGAGGGCGCTACATTTGATTATATGGATCGGTTTATGACCGAATTGGTAGCTACCATTCAGGAGGAGGTGCCTGAAAGTGAAGCCATTATTTCCGTTACCTCTCCAGGTTTTGGAGCTTCTACTTCGATCAATTCCGGTTTTGTTCGTTTAAAATTGGTAGATGCCTCTGATAGAAAGCGCAGTCAGCAGGAGATAGCAAACGAGTTGAGTGGAATTGTAAAACAGATGCCAGAGGCCACCACCTATGTTTCCCAAGAACCAACTATTGGCAGTAAATTTGGTGGATTGCCCGTGCAGTATGTGCTTCAAGCACCCAATTTGGACGAGCTGAAAGAAAAAATCCCGCCATTTTTAGAGGCCGCCAATAAGTCTGATGTATTTGGCTTTGTCGATGTTGATTTGCAATTCAACAAACCGGAAATCCAGGTGAGCATTGACCGTGAAAAAGCCAGAAATATCGGTGTCTCGGTAAAGGACATTTCCGAAACCCTGCTTTTGGCATTCAGTGGGCAGCGTTTTGGCTATTTCATTATGAATGGAAAACAATACCAGGTCATCGGCCAAGTCAATCGGGAAAACCGCAACGATCCATTGGATTTGAAATCGCTGTATGTGCGCAGTGCCAAAGGCGAAATGGTACAGTTGGATAATTTTGTGCAATTAGAGGAGACCGTTACGCCCCCGCAGCTTTATCGCTACAATAGATATGTTTCGGCCACAGTTTCCGCAGCTTTGAACAAAGGCTATACCCTGAGCGATGGTATAGAGGAAATGGATGCCATTGCGGCAGAGGTTTTAAATGATAATTTCAGTACGGCATTGGCTGGCGAATCCAAGGATTTTGCAGAAAGCTCTTCCAGTTTGATATTTGCTTTTTTACTGGCTTTGGTGCTGATTTATTTGGTATTGGCAGCACAGTTTGAAAGTTTCAGGGATCCCTTGATCATTATGTTTACCGTTCCTTTGGCATTGGCAGGAGCCATGCTTACGCTTTGGTTTTATCACGAATCGCTCAATATTTTCAGTCAAATAGGAATGATTATGTTGGTCGGTTTGGTGAGTAAAAACGGCATTCTGATCGTTGAATTTGCCAATCAGCGTAAAGCTGCGGGCCTAAGTAGGATGGAAGCCATTAAAGATGCTTCCGCTGCTCGTTTCCGCCCCATTTTAATGACCAGCCTCTCGACTATTCTGGGCACATTGCCCATTGCATTGGCATTGGGTGCGGGTTCAGAATCCCGGGTATCAATGGGAGTGGCCATCATTGGCGGATTGACTTTTGCCTCATTGCTCACCCTTTTTGTGATTCCGGCCATGTACTCCTATATCTCAGAGGCAGATAAGGAAGTGACTAATTTGGATGCTGATGAATTGGAAAACGAAAATGCTTAATCAAATGAAACGAACATGAATTTTTTTAATCAAAAACTTCACACATGAGGATGATTAAAATAAATTCATGTGAGAGCGAAGCGGTTCCCCGCCTGAATGGCCATTTGGTCGGGCAGGCATGTGTGCAGAAATTTTTCTGCATTTTGGGAGCCGTAGTAAAAATTTTAAACACATGAACAATACGCTGCTTACCTCATTTATCGCTTTTTTGCTGCTGGCGAATTTTCAAGTATTGGCCCAAGAAAAATTGAGCTTGGAGCAGGTAATTGAATTGGCTTTGGAAAACAATTACCAAATTAAAATTGCCAGGAACAATGCGGCCATAGAAAGCAATAATGCCCATGTTGGAAATGCGGGAATGCTGCCCTCCCTTGATCTGAGCGGAAATTGGAACAATAGCGTGAATAATATCCAACAGCAATTTTTAAGTGGAGACGAAAACACCAACCCCAGTGCAAAAAGCGCTCAATTTGGTGGCGTGGCCGAAATGAACTGGACGCTATTCGATGGCCTGAAAATGTTTACCACCTACAAACAGTTGAAAAGCTTTGAGGCAAAGGGCGCATTGGAAGCTCGGCTGGAAGTGGAAAATACCATTCAGGATGTGATCAGTCTGTATTATGAAATCATTCGCATCAAGGAAAATATTCGCAGTACCGAGGAAATCATTGCCCTTTCAAAAGAAAGGATGGACTTGGCCGAATTGCGATTGGAGGCGGGCAGCAGCTCAAAAGTGGAATACCTGCAAGCGCGTGTAGATTGGAATGCAGATCGATCTGCATTGATAGAATTGAATGAAATATTGTCCATTGCGCAGTCAAATTTGAATACTTTGCTGAGCCGAAGTGTGGATACGGAAATCCTGCCTGTTCACGATACCATTTCTTTAAATGCAGCCCTGGAATACGGCCCATTGAAAATGGCGCTGGAAGCTGAAAACACCAATTTGAAAGTACAGGATACGGAAAGGGAAATTGCGCTGTATCAATTGAAAAATTTCAAAAGACAAAGATCGCCCGTTTTGAATTTTAGGGGTGGATACGATTACGCACAGCAAAGTTCCGATGCCGGATTTTTGACCACCAGTCAATCTTTTGGCCCCTACTACGGACTCAATGCCAGTGTGAATCTGTTCAATGGTTTGCAACTGAACCAACAAATAAAAAATGCGCGGATTACGGTGGAAAACAGCCAGTTGATGCGCGAAAATCTGGAGTTGGAACTGAACAGCGAACTGTGGAAAGCCTATAAAAACTACAGTTCCAGTAGGGAAATTGCCGAATTGGAGCAGGAAAATATACAATCGGCAGCGGAAAACCTGGAACTGGCCTATGAGACCTACAAAAACGGCCTGATTTCTGGCATAGATTTTAGAAATGTGCAGAGCAATTTGCTAGAGGCCAGAAACCGATACATCAATAGCCGCTACCGAGCCAAACTGGCCGAGACTGTACTGTTGCGCTTAAGCGGAAAATTACTGGAAGAAAGCGCTGCGCCTTAATTTATTGATATCCCACTTGCGTTCGCAAAATCTAAAATCAATGTCGTCATTTTGATAAAATATAGCTCCGAAAGGAGTGGATTTTGAGAAATCTGGTGGGTTTTAGGATGATTTTTAAAAAGACACAAGGAGGTGGCTGAATAGTTAATACTATATGCCTTTTAAATATTTAGGATTTCTTGAAGTGTGAAATACTCTGGAGATGACGACTTTATCTTTACCTAATCGATAAATAATTTTATAGCTCCAGACTACAAGAAACCTATATTCAGATTTTTTATGCTTAAGTAAAGGCTCAACAGTTCCTGCTTTTGTAGAATGTTCAAGCGTCTCAGTAGTTGTTAAAATTTTATTGAGAACAATTTCCGCATAAGATCTACCTTGCTCTTCTTTGATGTATTTAATGGCTCGTTCTAATTGGCCAAATGCTTTTTTGGTCCAAATTACTTTAGCCATTCTTTAGATTTTTCTACAACTTCATTTTGAGTTAAGACCTCACCATCTTGCTCTTCTAGTTCAGATTCATCAATATCAGCAAGAAGAGAGAGTTGCTCATAAACATCTTCCAAGGTTGATTCGGAAGTTAAATTGTCTGCTATCTCAATTAGGTACTTTTTTAAGGCTACTTTTTTCATACTTTGAATTTAATAAATTGATGTTTAAAAATCCTATTTTCTATAACCTATTCATTGCAGATTTGAGTTCTTTTGATGATGTTTTTTGATTATCAAAGCTTTAACAGGCTTCCTCTAATCTACTGGCAAATAAAAACAAGTTTGTAACTTGGAATACTTTCTGAATGGAACAAGATTAGATTCGCTAAAATTTAAAAAATGAATAAGGTTGACCAATTAAATAACCACTTTAAAGAATTGTACGATGCCGCAACTAAAGAAGAAAGGAAGCAAATAGTTGAGGACATAATGAAAATGATTGAAAAATATCATTTTAGTGCATTAAATGAAAAAAGTAAGTTAATAGGAAGAAAAGACTATATTAAAGAATTTAACCTTTACTTAGAAAATCAAAATGCGTACACTAAAAGTGGTTTAGAAATAATTAGAAAGTTTTTAAACAATAGCATTGGTTTTCGGCAAGCTTAATCCACTCACTCGTTTGTAGCCCGGCATTTGCAGCATGGCGAACGAGTGCGGTGTGAGGTAGGCACACATGCAAAACACTGGCTGGGCTGCAAATGCGCGCCAGTGAGAAGGGACAGTGATGTGTTCCAAATACAGCCCATAGCCAGAACCGTTGTACACAATCTGACAAGTCCAATGAAAATTTTAAAAAACGTAGTAACAATCGTAGTTGAAGTAGCAATATTTTTTCTAGGTCTTATTTGGTATTTAAGAACTAAAGAAGAAGAACCTTTAATTGTTATGATTGGTTCTGGTGGATTTTTGATTGCAAGTGTTTTGACAAAAATATTTGATAAAACAGAAAAACCAAGACCAAAAATAGTTTTTCACAGAAAAAAGAATATTTCTGGGCGGGGACCTTTAGGTTATTACACAGCAAATAATCCGAGAGTTATTAGAGTTGGAATCGACAAAGTTGAACAATATTGGTATTTGGATTGGACATATACTTTGGAGATAAGAAACAACTCTTCTGTAACTGCTTATAGCAATATTATTGAATATGAAAACAAACCAGCCAATACTGAATTAGAAGGCGAAATCGGAAAAATTCAACCAATTAAACCGGATGACAAATTTGAATTCACCTTCAAACTGACACAGAATGTTGTTGGAAATCATTTGGATGCGGATAAATACCTAGAAGAAAATGCTGATATTTTATTAAAGGATATGAAGATAATTTCAAAATATCAGGATGAATTTGGAAAATCATTCAAAACTGAATATGATTGGATAAATGACAATAATAAATTTAATTAAAAAAATGATGTACAACAGAGGTGAGTAATATGAAGTTCACCTACGTTATAATTAAACTAGCAACTTTAAGTTTATTTGCTAAGGAGATTTCTCAACAAAATCTTCCCCGTTCACGCTCGTTTGCCGCTTGACATTTGTAGCATAGCGAACGAGTGCGGTGACAGAATACTATGATGTGATATAAGAGAAAGCAATATTTTAGCGGAAAGAACTAAACACCTTTCAGGCACACCAAAAAATCAAGAACTTTTTCCGGATAAATTTCAAAGTAGCTTAGAAAGCCTTATTTTGAGGCAAAAAACAGGCAGTTCAGGAGGTTTTTAGACGGACTGCCGTAATATGTAAATACCTTAAAAATGAAAAAACACACCATAACCCTTCTATTCCTCTTGCTTATTAGTGGCTTATTTGCTCAATCAACTGATTACAAAATAGATTCACAGGAACAAAAAAGAACCATTGATTCCATCAGTTCTAACTTGAAAGCCAATTACGTATTTCCTGATATGGCAGAGAAAATGAATAAACTGATAATCAAAAAATTCAAAAAGAAAGAGTACAAATCGATTACTGATCCGTTTCAATTTGCTGAACAACTAACCCAAGACCTCCAATCAGTTAGCAATGACCTCCATCTCAGAGTCATGTACGCACCAGACCGAATCGCTGAACAAAATAATGCCGTCTCTGAGGCAGACAATGAAGTATTGGAAAAGCGAAGGATTGAACAAATGAAAAGGAGTAATTTCGGCTTTCAGGAAGTTAAGATTTTGCAAGGAAACACAGGCTATCTGGATCTGAGAGGGTTTTATGATCCTCAATACGCAGGTGAAACGGCTGTAGCTGCTATGAATTTTTTAAGTAACACCGATGCGTTGATCATTGATTTGAGGCTAAATGGGGGAGGTGAACCGGCAATGATCCAGTTGATAACAAGCTACCTGTACGAATCGGAACCTGTTCATTTGAACAACTTTTACTGGCGACCCAGTGATGAATACACTCAAAGCTGGACCTTACCTCACGTACAGGGCGAGCGCATGCCCACTATTCCGGTTTATATTTTGACAAGCAAACGGACCTTTTCTGCTGCGGAAGAATTCTCCTATAACCTTAAAAACCTGAAACGGGCCACATTGATTGGAGAAACGACAGGAGGAGGTGCACATCCCGGTGATTTCATCAATGTAACCGACAAATTTATGGTTTGGATTCCACAAGGCAGGGCAATTAACCCCAACACCAATACCAACTGGGAAGGAACCGGTGTAGAACCTCATATAAAAGTTTCACCGGATGATGCTTTACTAACCGCGCAACTTGAGGCGCTCAATAATTTAATTAATACCACCGAAGACAATGAACGGAAAAGCTACTTCAGTTGGCATCTGGAAGGGATTAAAACAAAAATGAATCCAGTTAATTCTGAAGAATTAAACCTTGAACAATATGAGGGAACGTATGGCACCCGAACCATTATGTTGGAGAACGGGAAGCTGTTCTATCAAATTGAAGGAAGGAACAAGTTTAAACTGATTCCAATGGGTAATCACTGGTTTATGCTAGACGGTTTAGGTTATTTTAGAATTGAATTTGAGATAGATGGTGAGAATACAATAGCACTGATAGGACATTATGATAGTGGAAGACTAGATAAATCACCTAAAACTCAATAAAAATAGAATATAACAATTAAACGCTAATACAGTGTGATAGGAGCGCGGTGCAGTTTGAGGTAGCCTTTCTGGATAAAGATACCCCACTCACTCGTTTACCGCCTGGCATTTGTAGCATAGCGAACGAGTGTGGTGATATCTAAAAGACAAAAACAGTTGATATGAAAAATATAACAGATTTTGAGGACATACTCATTGAAAAATACGGAAAGAAAGGAACTGAAAAGCGTGATAAATATGACGCTGACTCTCTTGCTTTCCGGCTTGGCGTAATGCTTAAAGAAGCTCGAAAAGAGGCAAATCTCACACAAGATGAACTGGCACAAAGAACTGGCACAAAGAAAAGTTATATTTCCAGAATCGAGCGTGGATTGAGCGATATTCAGGTTTCAACCTATCACAAATTGATAGAGATAGGACTTGGGAAACAACTGAATATTCAAATAGCTTAACAAGTTTGTAACTTAAAATGGTTTTGGAAATGAAACAAGATACGATCTTGAAAGACATTCCCGCAAATCCCGAACTTTTTGGCAATTAAAAAATTGCCAATCCAACAATTTGCTTGTATATTCACAACAAATCTGCTGCAATGGCCCAATCACTTAAAACATCTCGATTTGATACCAGAGACAGTATTGACAAAGCCAAGCTTCGAAAAAGGAATATTCGGAAATGGACTTTAAATACTGATGGAAAAACTTTTAACTGGTCAAATAGGCTGGAAAGAGTCCAGCTTATTCGCAAAGGCATCCCTTATGCTTCATTGGAAATAATAAGTAAGAAAATCAACAGCCCTGTTAAATCGGTTTTAAATATTGTTGGTATTCCTCAAACTACTTACAATAAAAAGAAGGGCAGTCATTCTCTTTTGGACAGTCGGGACAGCGAGCTTGTGCTGCGCATTTCTGAGTTAATTGATTTTGGAATTGACGTATTCAACAAAGAGCAAGAAAAATTCCAACGATGGTTAAACAAACCAAACCTTTCATTAGGAGGATCTCCGCCAATCAATTTCCTTGATACAATCAGTGGTATCAACGAGGTGAAATCCAGCCTGAATAGAATCGAACATGGAAATTTTGCCTAATGAAGCTTTACCGAATTGAACGCGAAAAATACCTCAAAACAAGTTTATCAGGGATTGGCGCTTCAAAATCGAAAGGTTTCAGGTGGAACAGTGAAGATACTAGGCTGGTATATACCGCTGAAACCAGAGCCCTTGCTATACTGGAAGTTTCAGTTCATTTAGATCTTAGCGAAGATTTACCTAATGACAGGTATATTATTGAAATTGAAATACCTGATGATATTTCCGCCCTAGAAGTTGAATTGGCTGATTTACCAGAAAATTGGGATTCAAAACCTCCATTGCGTGTAACTCAAATAATAGGTGACGATTTCGTTCGAAAAAATCAAGCCGCAATTCTCAAAGTTCCCAGTAGTATTGTACCGCAGGAGTACAATTACCTTATAAACCCGCTTCATCCGGATTCTAAAAAGGTTAGGCTTATTGGCAAGATCCCAATGAAATTTGATAAAAGATTGAAAAAATAAATTTCTCAAACAGGTGAGTAAACAACTTCGGGACAAGCCCACGAGGCATTTATTTGGAAAAAATACTTTTGATTACGAGGCAAGCCTCGGAGCATTTAAACCTCGATTATCGAGTAAAAAAATAAGAGATCAAAGCCAGTTGTATTTTGTACCCGGATTATGCATTGGGACTTTGTCATGCCCGCCTGAATGACTTTAGTCGGGCAGGAAGCTTGAAAGCACAATAAAATCAGGCTGTTTGGAAATTTTAGCATAGCATCGCTATGGTGAAATTGAAAACAGCAACGAAGTATCTGATTTTGAAGTGATTTCATGCTGCAATAGATTTCCTAATGCATATTCCGGGTTGAATCCTTTGCTACTGTATTTTGCTTGCCATACCGGGTAATGGTTAAATATTATTCACATTAAGACAATGAAAAAACTATTTCTTTTTTGCGCCTTTGCCTGTGTGGGCATCACCACAGAGATTTTCTTTACTGCCATTACCGATAACATCACGGCCTTTCAAAACAATCAGCCGATTGACTGGCGGCTCAAAGGGCAATCCTACATTTGGATGTTTCCCATTTATGGTCTGGCAGGTTTGCTTTTCCCCATTGTTCTGAAATACATTGGCCATTTTCATGTGCTGCTGCGGGTCAGTATTTATGGCGTTGGGATTTTAGCTGTTGAGTTTATCGCTGGTGCAGCACTGGATTTTTTCACCGGCCAATGTCCCTGGGAATATACCAGCGGCTGGCACATTATGGGCTATATCCGGCTCGACTATTTTCCGCTGTGGGCAGCTTTCGGGTATATGATCGAAAGCATATTGGGGGTGTTGGATAAGAGGACATGAAGTTTTAACAATCCGTAGCGAGGAAGCTACAGAAAGAGAGGCCTGTTTTTTGCCATTAATCAGTAAATTTGCAGTATAAATATTTCAACATGAAGGTGTATTACTTATTGATTGTGTCACTTTTCTCAACTCTTGTGCTAGCGCAGGAAAAAAGTGAAATAGAGCGTCCCGTAAAAAAGCAAGAAGTTCCCAGCCCTGCCATAGAATGGATGAAGGATGCTTTTGAAGGCAGGAAAAAAATCAAATGGCATTACGAGGAAACTTCGGACAAAAAAAGCTACGAAGCCAAGCTGAAATGGGAAGAAAAACAATACAGCGTAGAGTTTGATACACTTGGAAATATTGAGGACATTGAGATTGTTGAAAAATGGGAAGCACTTTCGCCAGAATTGACCGAGCAATTAGAAAAATACTTTGAAACAAGCTACAAACGCTATAAAATCAGGAAGATACAAAAACAGCTCAGCGGCCATTCAGATGATTTGGAAGACTATTTAGATGAAAATGAAATGGAAGGAATTACCATCCAATATGAAATAGAATTTTATGGAAATGACGACAATGAAAAAACATTGTGGGAAGGACTTTTTGATGAAAAAGGTAAGTTGCTGGAGAAAAGAAAGATCACCCTCAACCCCGCAGATAACCTGAGCTACTAATGCGCGTTTTATTTCTACTATTAATACCATTCATTGCTGGCCAATTGTTTGCCCAAAATCACAGCGCATTTTCAGGATTATTTCCAGAGGCGCAAGTGAGCTATACCACTCAAAACAAATTGAAATTCACGGGCAAAATCGAGTCGCAACATGTATTGCTGAGCAAGGAAGAAGCCACTGATGCCAATTTAAAATACATGCACGATAGAACGGATTTTCAGTTCTTTATTGGCACCAGGATCAACCCCTTTATTTCCATAGCCGGAGGTTACCAATACCGCTGGGAAGGAGGCGCAAGCAACAGCCACCGAAGCATTCAGCAAATATCTTTTTTGCAGAAAAAAGCGGGGTTTAGAATGGCACACAGACTTAGGACCGATCAAAAATTTACCCCTGCTGAGCCTGGCGAATACCGGATTCGATACAGAATTGGATTTGAAATACCCATGCAGGGAAAATCATTGGATCCGGGCGAATTTTACATGGTCAGCTCCGATGAAGCTATTTTTAGTTATGAAGGCGGTGACTTCGGAATTGAAAACAGATTGGCATTTTCCGTTGGCAAATTTTTCAACCGAAAACACAAAGCCGAATTTGGGATAGATTACCGTACGGATGATTTCCTTGATGGCGGCAGCCGGCATAGAATTTGGGCCAAAGCAGGTTGGTATGTGAGCTTATCTAAAACAAAATAAACCCACCAAAACCGCTGCGGATAGGGGGATTTAGTCTTTATTCTCCAACATTTCCTCTATCAACTCCCTATCATTCCTCAATCGAGGGACTTTGTGCTGCCCGCCTAATTTTCCTTTTTGTTTTAGCCAATTATCGAAAAAGCCTTTTTCTACAAAATGGATTTTGGGAAGGCTGAGCGCAATATTCCCACTGCGCTTGGCAGCATAATCTGAATTGAGCTTTTGAAGCTCTGCATCCAGTGCTTCGATCCAAAATGCTTTATCCTCAGGTATGCGGTCGAGCTCGATGATCCATTCATGTCCGCCTTTTTTGCCCCCTTCCATATAGAGAGGTGCAGCACTGTAATCCCTTAAAAAATAGCCCTGCTGACGACAAACTTCCAATAGGGCCTTGTCGCTTTGATGCAACATCAGCTCTTCGCCAAAAGCATTGATAAAGGACTGTACACGGCCGCTGATTTGAATTCTGGGAGGCAGCAAAGAAGTAAAACGAACTACATCACCCACTTGGTAGCGCCAAAGTCCGGCAGTTGTGGTAATGTATAGCGCATATTCCTTTTGCAGCTCAACTTCCGATATGCTAAGCACTTTTGGATTTTTATTTGCCAACTCCTCTATTGGCACAAATTCATAGAAAATCCCATAATCCAACATCAGCAACAAGCCCGGATTGCGCAAATTATCCTGAATGGCAAAAAACCCTTCTGAGGCATTATACACTTCCAAAAAATCAATTTTCTGGCCCATTAGATGCTCGAACTCATCCATGTAGGGCTGAAAATTTACACCCCCGTGAATATAAAGCTCCAGCTCAGGCCATATTTCACTCAAGTTTTGCGCATTGTACTTTTTCAATAATTGGCGTATCAAGACCAATGTCCAAGTAGGGACGCCAGAAATATTGCTGACTTTTTCTTTGCCACATTGTAGCATGGTTTCTAGCTTTTGCTCCCAATTGCCCAGCAAAGCAGTTTGCAAATTTGGCGTGAGAAAATAGCGGGCAATGGCGGGCATATTCTGCATCATCACGGCCGAAATATCACCCGTTCTGATTTGATGATTCTGTTCCACCAATTCATGACCGCCACCCATGATCAAGCCCTTGCCCTTGAACAATTTGTGATTGGGTCTTTGTAAAGTATAAAGTGCCAGTGCATCCCTGCCGCCTTGCAGAAGTGTGTCGTTCAAAAACTGATCGGTAACGGGAATGAATTTACTTCTATCGGAACTGGTGCCGGAAGATTTCGCCAGCCATTTTAATTTTCCGGGCCATAAAACCGAGCTTTCTCCTGCGATGGCTTTTTCGATAAAAGGTTTGAGGGCATCATAGGTGAAAAGTGGAACTTGCTGTTGAAATTCCTTGTAACTTGTATTGGAATTGAATTCGTATTTTTTTGCAAAAACAGTTTTAGAAGCTGAATTCAATATTTTTTCCAAAACAGCCTGCTGTATTTTTTCTGGCGAATCACTGAAATGGGCAAAACGCTGAGCGCGTTTTTTTAAATAGATTTTTAGAATGGAATTGAGCATAATGGAATGTAAAAATAACCCCTTGGTCATGAAACAAGCATTTTTTCTTGTTATTCTTATTTCGATATCCATTCAAGGCGCTTCGCAACAAAACCGAAATCCAAAGGATATCAATATTATTTACCACGATAAAATTGAGCCCCAACTCAACCCGGTAAGCAATACCCTGAATTTTTATTCTATTGAAAATGTAGAATCCATTGACCTGATCGACACCAAAGGCGAAGTGATCTTAAAGACTTCCGAATCTGAAATTGGCATGGATGACTTGATGAATGGCATTTACTTTTATCGGGTAAAAATGCATGATGGCAAAACGGCTGAGGGGAAGTTTTTGAAGGAGTGAAGTGATTTCATAACCCAAATATACCTGACTTCAAAGCATCCAATACCGATCCTTTGTCATTGGAATTACATTATAAGCCACTGACAGAAAAAATATCCTATTTACAACCGAGAGTTCTGATTGAAGCCGGAGCACGGTCGCTAATGGAGCCAAGCACGGAAAGAGAAATCCTTTCTATTGTAGGTGAAAACTTTACAGACCAGGTTTTTGCAGATAAGCCACAGCTTATACCCACGGTGTTGCCAAAACGGACTTTTCTTGAAAAAGCATTTCTGCTGCACGAAGAATTTCAAAAACCGTCTGAGCATATCAAAGTTGATAGGCTAAGTCGCCATCTCTTTGATCTTGACAGGTTAGCGGCTACTGACCATAGCAAGGAAGCTATGACGGACACAAAATTATATCAATCCATTATCGAACACCGACAAATTTTCAATCCCGTAAAAAGAATTGACCATGCCAATCACCAGCCACACAAGGTGAACCTGATACCACCAACAGAAGTAATAAAAGATTGGGAAACTGATTATTCAATCATGCAGGGAAGTATGATATATGGTAATTCAAAGAGTTTTCAAAAGTTGATAGTCAGCATGGAAAAAATAATGATGAGGTTTAGAAAAACAGTATGAATACCTGAGTTTCCCGTTTAACTGATATTGTACCTTGGCTTTCTTGAATTCAGCAATACACATCCAATTATAAACCCTATCTTATAATTTAAATTTAAAATATTGATATATGACTAGTGAAAACTACTCGGGTTATAAGAAGTTTTCCAATTTGGAAATTGCCAACCAAACGGGAGATAATTCTTAAAGGGCTTTGCTGCCAGTGTTCGCGCAAGAGATGACATCTTTGTTTGGCCTTTCGCTCTTTGCTTTTTACAATGGGTCATGACCCATTGTAGTTCGGTCAGGTAGCCGAAAGCGAGGACATTGAGCGCCAGCTCGAAAGAATTCATTCTGGCGGGAAGTCGAAATGCCGGGATTGAAAACGGTGGTAATCATTGCAGCTATTTAATTTGCCATCCCTTGTTTGTTATTTGACTTGACACTAGAAGATTTTCTATTCCTAAGCACCAAAATCCATCTGATAATTTATAATATTTTTTATCTTCATCAATCTTGAAAAGATGAAAACAGAATTTATTATACAAAGTGAATTTGAAAGTATAAATGAAAATGCGATAGAACTTTAAAAAATCATCAAAAGCTCAGTTCTAACGGTAAAACAAAACTTAAAAAAATGAGTAAATCCAACACTCATAATTCTACATTCATCATTTACCCACTCCCGCCTAAAGTAGATACTGAATCTGTGGCAATTTTAAAGCAGCTCAATAAAGCTTCACGAGCATTAGGTCAACTTAAAGGAGAGGTTTCTAAAATACCAAATTCTCAAATTTTGCTCGATACACTTACCCTACAAGAAGCAAAAGACAGTAATGAAATTGAGAATATAGTAACTACAGATGATGAAATGTACCAAGCTAGCATTGATGAAACGGTGGCTTCGGTTACGGCAAAAGAGGCGCTTAACTATTCCAAGGCCATAAAATTAGGGTTGGATATTGTTAGAAATAAAGGATTGCTAACAGTCAATGATATAAAACGCATTCAGGAATTAATTTCACCCAATCACCCTATTCGGAAAATACCGGGAACTGTTTTAAAAAATCCCAAAACGCAAGAAGTTGTTTACACACCACCGCAACATTATGATGAAATCCAGGGCTTACTCGATAATTTGGAGCGTTACATCAACGTGGCCGAATTTCACGATATAGATGCTTTGATAAAAATGCCCATCATCCACTTTCAATTTGAAAGCATTCATCCTTTTTTAGATGGTAATGGCAGAACGGGTCGTTTGTTAAATATTCTATACTTGGTGCAACAAGGGTTGTTAGACATTCCTGTTCTGTATCTAAGTAGTTACATCATTAAAAACAAAAGCGATTATTACCGCTTATTGCAAGAAGTTCGCACCAAAGGAAGTTGGGAAGAGTGGATTGTTTGGATGCTAAAAGGCGTAGAAATTACCGCTAAAGAAACCATTGTAGTGGTAAACAAAATAAAACTGCTAATGGACGAATACAAAAGGGAAATCCGCAGCAACTTTAGTTTTTACAGCCACGATTTAATCAACATCCTTTTTAAGTATCCTTATACCAAGAACAGTTTTTTGGAACGAGAATTAAAAATTCATAGAAACACCGCATCAAGCTACTTGAACACCCTGGCAGAAGCAGGATTGCTCACCAAAGTGAAAGTGGGAAATAGAAATTATTACATGAATGAACCACTGTTGAAATTGTTAAAAGAGAGATGATGGATAAATCAAAGTATGCACAAGAAATAGTGTTTTGTTGTGCATAGAATCAAAGTCTGCATAAGAAATAGCGTTTTGTTGTGCGCATTAAAATAAGGCGGAGTAATTACTATATAAATGAACCACTCTTGAAAATATTAAAGGAAAGATAACATGTATAAGAAAAGGACATTTCTTATACACATAAGGATAACGTGTATAGAAAAAGGACTTTTCTTGTACAAGAACAAACAATATGGATAAGAAAGTAAAGGTTTTTGACCACGTTCTTTTGTCATGGATAAAAAAGCCGACTTTTTTATCCACGTTAAAACTTCATGCACAAAGAAGTAGCAATTCTTGTCCACGAGAATTTGTAATGCACAAGAAATAGCGTTTTGTTGTGCAGCATGCAAAAAAAAGCCAACGCGCAAATAGGCACATTTGCTTGCCCCAACGCTAAGGTCTGACGCTCCGATAGCTATCGGAGTCATCCCTTATGCGGATTTGTGTTAATGGGGTCATTGAGCGCCCGCCCGAAAGAATTCATTCTGGCGGGCAGTAGAAATGCCGGGTTTGAAAACGGTTGTAAACCTTGACACTATTTATTTGCCATCCCTTGTTATTATTTGACTTGACACTAGAAGATTTCCTACTCCTAAGCACCAAAATCCATCTGATAATTTATAATAATTTTTATCTTTATCAATCTTGGAAATTAAAAAAAGCATTTATCATGCTTGCACAACTATCGATAGCTAGTCATATATAATATACTATAAGCATGGCTTAATGAAAAATTAAATTGTAAATGCAAAAATTTAGCTCATATTTAAACTTTATTGCGGCTACTATCATCGGAATAACCGTGATTGGAGTTCTTTTAATTAGTTTTAAGAACCTATCTAAAAAACCAGATGAAATCAAAACAATTAAGATTGAGTATCATGAAGTAAAGTTAGATAGTGTTAACCATTTGAGTATAATTGAAATAAGAAAAATTGATTCACTACTGCATGGAATTCAGAAAACTTCGAATGAAATACAAAACCGTCAATTAAATTTGGTTAAAGAAAAAGAGAATGATAATTTCTTTAACAGACTTTATACAGCAATTATAGCCATAATATTAGCTTTAGCTGGATTTTTCGGTTTTAAATCCGTTACTGAAATACAAGAAAGAGCTGTAAAAGATGCTAAAGAAGAAGCTAATATAATAGCACAAAAACAATTTGCTAAGATTTTCAATGATACTTATAAAGCATCTGTTTTTCAGGAATGCACAAGTGCCGTTACTGAATTAATTAGAAATGAAATTGGTGATTTAGATTCTAGAGTCACCAATTTGGAAAATTCAACGGAAGTAGAAAGTGAAGAAACCAAAGAAACTGAAGAAGAAAATAGTGAACCAAAACGACCTTTTGATGATGAAGATTAACAGAATAATTTATGTCAAAGGCTTTTTGGTTAACCAATTAACTTTCAAGCCCATAGCTACAACATCAATAAATTTTACCGATTTATTGGAAATAATAAAGTTTACAGCTCGAAAGGTTGATAGTTATGACCCCTTTAATCCATATCATGATATAAGTCAAATTGCGGATAACGCTAACAAGATCTATTATCAAAGATTAACTAATGAGAAAAGGGTTAAGGATATTTACAACTTTATTCTTGCTGAAATAAACAATGTAAATACTAAAAGAAATAATGCTTTAGGATCTTTCCCAACAGCAATTATTTTGTCTATGGATCTAAATGAAGAATTTGAGAACGTGGAAGGTTTTAAAACTTTTTTTGAAGGCTTAGAATCTTCAGAATATAGTGGTGCATTTTATAAGGTCAATGGGAATGACATCGAATTATATGTGCCAAATAGAAAAGTTTCACTAATAGTTGATGGACAGCATAGATTAGCTGCTATGACAAAACTATATCAGGATGCTAAATCAAACTCAATCAAGATTGGTAGGAATAAGTTAGAACATGAATACCCTGATTTAACAAATGAGTTAATTATTACCTCATTAGAAAAATTTGAGTTTAATTGTACATTATTGATAGGTTTTGACAGATGGGAACAAGGGAAGGTATTTGCTGATGTAAATTTTAATCAAAAACCAGTGAATAAATCCTTGTATTATGACATTTTTGGTTCCTTTCCTAACCCAGATAAAAACGATATCTTTTTAGCTCATATGTTGGCGATGCATTTAAACAATAGTTCTAAATCACCAATAAATGGATTTATAAAAATGCTGGGAGCTGGCTCTGGTTATTTTTCACAAGCATTTTTTGTAGAAGCGATAGTAGATCATTTTAGACCTAAAGGAGTTTGGGGAAGTCTCCCTTTAGATTATCTAAATGGAGGTGAAAAACATAAAATATTACCCAAGTTTTTCAAAGCATATTTTAGGTCAATAAAAAAATCTTTCTATGAATTTTGGCCAAAAGATCATGAAACTACCTCAAGAAGTTACAAGAATATATTATGTAAAACTACGGGTATGGGGGCATTAATTAAGCTTATTAACCCAATATACAGGGACTTACAAAGAAGTGATGTTGATCTACATAATATTACTGAAGATGATCTAACAGCTAAATTTGATTCAATTTTTGAAAAAATTTCTTCTAAAGGGAAAAAATATTTTTCTCCTGACAGCGACTTTTCAGGGGCGGGCAGTTTAGGCCTGCAAAACAAATTGTTTAAAAAGATGGGTGAGGATTTAGGTTATTTTAGAAGTTCATAAACTAATAATGTCACCCTAACCTTCCCCACTCGAACCTAACCTTCCCCAAGATCACATCCTCTGGCAAACAAAATCAAGTTTGTAACTTGAAATGATTTGCACACTTGTCATTTAATGTTTACAGTTTTCAAACCCAGTCACCCAATCCCTCTAAACCAATAGCCAAAACCAAGCCCACTCCCTAAGCAACAAATTCTCTAGTCAGCTAAGCAAGCAGTCAACTATTTCGCCCATAAACCTTATTTTTGGGCAATAGAAAAAATAATCCCAGTTTATACACTATGTTGAAATTTATAAATAAAGCCGTAGAGAAAATTTTCGGCAATAAATCAGAGAAAGACATCAAATCCATTATGCCTTTGGTGGAGAAAACCAATGAAATTTACAGTGGGCTCTCCAGTATCAGCAATGATGAGTTGAGGAATAAAACCAAGGAATTTCGCCAGCGCATAAGCGAATACGTCAAGGAAACCGATGATGAAATTGATGCCCTGCTCAAAAGCGTGAGCGACAATCCGGATATGGATGTGGACGAGAAAGAAGCCGTTTACGAGCAAGTGGATAAGCTCAAGGAAACGCGCGACAAGCAATTGGAAGAAGTGCTGATGGAAATTCTGCCCGATGCCTTTGCGGTAGTGAAGGAAACCGCCCGCAGATTCAAGGAAAACGAAAAGT
This sequence comes from Chitinophagales bacterium, assembly GCA_040877935.1. Lineage (NCBI taxonomy): Bacteria > Pseudomonadati > Bacteroidota > Chitinophagia > Chitinophagales > Chitinophagales bacterium. The sequence continues at coordinate 146,556 of JBBDNB010000048.1, read as the reverse complement.
TGGAATCTACGGCAACAGAGCTGGACAAAGAACTTTCCACGCTTGGCGATCACATCCAGATCAATGGCGATTCTGTTACTTATTACAACAAATGGTTGGCAGCAGGCACCGAAATCACTTGGGACATGCTGCATTATGATGTTCAGTTGGTCGGTGGAATTGTGCTGCACCAAGGGAAAATCGCGGAGATGGCCACAGGCGAGGGTAAAACCTTGGTGGCAACGCTTCCGGCTTATCTCAATGGCTTGACCGGATTGGGCGTGCACATTGTTACCGTGAATGATTATTTGGCCAGACGTGACTCCGAATGGATGGCGCCCATCTTTAACTTTTTGGGGCTAACCTGCGATTGCATCGACAAATACCAACCGCATTCCGATGGACGGAAAAAAGCTTACAAGTCCGATATTGCCTATGGTACCAACAACGAGTTTGGCTTTGATTATTTGAGGGACAATATGTCTGGACAAACCGAAGAGCTGGTTCAGCAAAAGCTGCATTTCGCTATGGTGGATGAGGTGGATTCGGTTTTAGTTGATGATGCGCGTACGCCATTGATCATTTCCGGCCCCGTTCCAAAAGGCGATCAGCATGAGTTCCACGAATTGAAACCCCGCATCGAAAGATTGGTAGATGTGCAGAAAAAAGCCGTTACCCAGTTTTTGACCGATGCCAAAAGATTGATAAAAGAAGGCAAAACCGGTCCGGAGGAAGGCGAGGGCGGTTTGGCTTTATTGCGTGCCAATAGGGCAATGCCCAAGCACAAGCCCCTGATAAAATTCCTGAGTGAGCAGGGCAATAAGCTCATTATGCAAAAAACGGAAAACCACTACCTGCAAGATCAGGCAAAGAATATGCCCAAGGTAGATCAGGAACTGTATTTTGTAATTGATGAAAAAAACAATTCAGTTGAATTGACCGAAAAAGGCATTGAGCTGATTACCGGAAGTGGTGAAGATCCCAACTTCTTCATTATGCCCGATGTGGGCGGTGAAATTGCCACAATAGAAAAAGCAGAGCTTACTTCAGAAGAAAAAATGGAGCGCAAGGACAAGTTGATGCAGGATTTTGCAGTAAAATCCGAGCGCATTCACTCCATTTCCCAATTGCTGAAAGCCTACACGCTTTTTGAGCACGATGTGGAATATGTGGTAATGGATGGCAAGGTGAAAATTGTGGATGAAAACACAGGCCGTATCATGGAAGGCCGCAGGTATTCCGATGGATTGCACCAGGCCATTGAGGCCAAGGAAAACGTGAAAGTGGAGGCCGCTACACAGACTTTTGCCACGGTTACTTTGCAGAATTTTTTCCGCATGTACCACAAGTTGGCCGGTATGACGGGTACTGCCGAAACAGAAGCAGGGGAGTTTTGGGAAATTTACGAACTCGATGTGGTTGTGATTCCTACCAACAAACCCATTGTTCGGGATGATAAAGACGATATGGTTTATAAGACCAATCGTGAAAAATTCAACGCTATTATCAGTCACACTGAGGAATTGGTAAAAGCGGGAAGACCTGTTTTGGTAGGTACTACTACTGTGGATATTTCTGAATTGCTGAGCAGAATGCTAAAAATGAAAGGCATCAAGCACAAAGTATTGAATGCCAAGCAGCACCAAAGTGAGGCGGATATCGTGGCTGAGGCTGGTCGTCCCGGAGCGGTAACCATTGCCACCAACATGGCTGGTCGTGGTACGGATATTAAAATTGGCAAGGAAGTAAAAGAAGCCGGAGGTTTGGCCATTGTAGGCAGTGAACGCCACGAGTCCCGAAGGGTAGATAGGCAGTTGCGCGGTCGTTCAGGTCGTCAGGGAGATCCGGGTTCATCACAGTTTTTTGTCTCGCTAGAAGACAATTTGATGCGCCTCTTTGGTTCCGACAGGATTGCCAAACTGATGGACAGAATGGGCTACGAGGAAGGCGAAGTGATCCAACATTCCATGGTTTCCAAATCATTGGAGCGGGCGCAGAAAAAAGTAGAGGAAAACAATTTCGGGATTAGGAAGCGCTTGCTGGAATACGATGATATAATGAATGCGCAGCGTGAAGTAGTTTACAAAAAGAGAAAACACGCACTTTTTGGAGAAAGGCTTTCCGTTGATTTGAACAATATGTTCTTTGATTTGGCAGAGGAAGTTGTTGCAAACAATCACGAAGTAGAAGATTACGAAAACTTCAAAATGGATGTGATTCGCAATTTCTCCATGGAGACCAATATTGAGGAGGAGGAGTTTTTAAAGGGAAATATCAATGAACTGACAGAAAAACTCTATGCCCAAGCCCAGGAATTTTACAAAAGAAAAGGCGAAATGCTTTCTAAAACGGCATTTCCGGTATTGAAAAATATTTATGAAAACAGGGGCGAGGTAATCAAGCGAGTGGTCATTCCATTTACCGATGGCAGCAAGGAACTGAATGTGCCCATCGTATTGGATGAAGTGATGGAAAATGAGGGCAAAAACCTGATGCGCGCTTTTGAAAAATCCATAACATTGGCCATTATTGACAATGCATGGAAAGATCACCTGCGCCAAATGGATGAATTGAAACAGTCCGTTCAATCAGCCGTGTACGAGCAAAAAGATCCGCTTTTGATATACAAATTGGAAGCTTTCAATCTGTTCAAGGCTTTGGTGGCCAGAATGAATGCAGAGGTAAGTGCTTTCTTGTTTAAGGGAAATATTCCCGTAAGCGATCCCGATAAAGTGCGGGAGGCGCGTCAACAGAAAACGGACATGTCCAAGATGAAAGCCGGAAGGGACAGCAACAATGCACTCGTAGGAGGCAATTCAAATGCCGGGGGCAATCAGCCACAACAGCAGGAGCAGAAAAAGCCCGAACCGGTAAGAGTGGGAGAAAAAATTGGTAGAAATGATCCTTGTCCCTGCGGAAGCGGGAAGAAATATAAACATTGCCATGGCAAAGCATAATGAAGAAATAGCAAAAAAAATTGAGCATACACTTTTGAAGTCTGATGCTCTGGAAGGTGATATCAAGGCTTTGTGTGAAGAGGCACAAGCAAACAACTTTTTTGGTGTATGTGTGCCTCCCTATTATATTCATAAAGCAAAGCTGTTTTTAGCCAATTCAGATGTCAAAATCATTTCCGTTGTAGGATTTCCTATGGGCTACACATCCACTTCTGCTAAAGTTGAAGAAGTGAAAAAAGCTGTGAATGATGGAGTGGATGAATTGGATATGGTCATCAATATTGCGGCATTGAAAAACAATGATTTCAAATTTTTGCGCAATGATATCGACAGTGTTTTGACGGCTGCACGCTGGAGCAATAAAGTGCTTAAAGTCATTATTGAATCTGCTGCCCTTAGCGATGAGGAAATAGAAAAAGCCTGCGCTTTGTGTGCCGAACTACAAGTAGATTTCGTAAAAACTTCTACAGGATTGCACCCTGCCGGAGGAGCTAGTGAAAAAGCTGTGGCATTGATGCGCGAGCTTTTGCCTAAAAGCATCAAAATAAAAGCTTCCGGAGGCATTAAAGACGCTGCATTTGCAAACAAATTAATTGCTGCCGGTGCTGACAGAATCGGCACTTCTTCCGGGTTGAAAATTATAGGGAAATGAAAATTTTAAAAGGTATTTTGATTTTTGCTTTAGCAATGTGCGCATTTGCCGTTCAAGCTGGCGAAAAAGACAGTGTGAAAGTGGGGAAAATCACATATCATTATCCCGCAAAATTAGACACGCTAATCAAAAACTTTATTATTAATAATAAGCAAAAAGCTGTTTTTTCTGGTTATCGGATTCAATTGATTGCCGGAACAAACAGGCAAGCCATTCTAAATTTCAAATCTGATTTTTACAAAGCATTCCCCGAAAAGCGTTCAACAATGATCTATCAGCAACCCAATTTCAAACTCAGGGAAGGTGCTTACCGCAGCAAGATTGATGCCTACAGGGAGTTGATTCTGATCCAGAGAGAGTTTCCGGATGCTTTTATTATTCAAGACGACATACCTTTGGAGGATTTATGATTGATATCAATGAAATAAAAACGCTTTCAAAAAAAATTTTCCCAGAAGTGCTGGCATTCAGGGAAGACATGCATATGCATCCTGAATTGGCATTTAACGAAAACCGCACTTCCCAAAAAGTCACCGAAAAATTAGACGAGTGGGGAATTCCCTATAAATCTGGTGTGGCCAAAACAGGAATAGTGGCCTACCTGAAAGGCAAAAATCCTGAATCGAGGACCATTGCCCTGCGTGGCGATATGGATGCCTTGCCGATTGAGGAAAAAAATGATGTGCCTTATAAATCGAAAACCAAAGGATTGATGCATGCCTGTGGTCATGATGTGCACACTTCCAGCTTGCTCGGTACGGCCTGGATTTTGAATGAACTAAAGGACGAATGGAGCGGAACCATCAAATTGTTTTTTCAGCCTTCTGAGGAAAAACTGCCCGGTGGTGCTTCCGTGATGATCAAAGAAGGCGTGATGGAAAATCCCAAGGTAGAGCATATTTTTGGGCAGCATGTTTATCCCGAGTTGCCTGCCGGACAAATTGGGATGCGGCCCGGAAGCTATATGGCCTCTGCCGATGAAGTCTATTTGGAAGTAGTCGGCAAGGGCGGACATGGCGCATTGCCGCATTACAATATTGACCCCATCATTGCCACTGCACAGTTTTTGATAACGGTACAGCAGGTAATCAGTAGAAATGCACCGCCCGTTGTTCCCACGGTATTGAGTTTTGGCAAAATAAATTCCGATGGCGGTGCTACCAATGTAATCCCCGAAAAAGTACATGTAGAAGGCACTTTTAGGACTTTTGACGAGGAATGGCGCGAAAAGGCGCATGAGCGTATTCGGGAAGTGGCCAAGGGCATTGAATTGGCAACAGGAGCTACGTTTAATTTAGAAATCAGAAGAGGATACCCCTTTGTATATAATGATGAAGAATTGACCGAAAAGGCCATGCAGTGGGCCAAGGATTTCTGGGGAGCAGAGAATGTACACGAACTGGAAATGCGCATGACAGCCGAAGATTTTGCCTATTTTTCACAAAAAGCACCTGCACTGTTTTACCGCCTGGGCGTGGGCAATCCCGAAAAGGGCATTAGCTATCCCGTACATTCCCCACACTTTGACATCGATAAAAAAGCCCTGGAACAAAGCCCCGGATGGATGGCCTATTTGGCTTTGAAGGATTTGGAGTGAATGGACACGAATGCACTAAAGGGGAAAAACAATCAAGCAAAAACCTGATGCAAAATTAAATGCGAACGAATGGTTCCAAAACCCCCTATTTGCACCCGGTAGTAATTGAGTAGTGCTTCTATCAACTGTGCTCTTTGAGCCGTAGTAATGTTGAAATTTTCGCCATTCATAATTCTGAAAAGCTGCTTGCTTATTTCAGCATTTAGCACGTCATTGCCTTTTACTGAAGAAAATGCTCCTTCTGAAAATTTAAAGTAAGGTGCTACATGCGAATAATTGTCTTTGGGATAAATTCCAAAATGATTGCTCAGGCGAAGCAAAAAGCGGATGTGAAAATTTTTATCGGGCAGTTCAGCTTCATCAAGTTTTAAGAATTGCTGCTCTACAAATTCATAAGCCACAGTGTTCTCCAATTCATCCTCTTCTTTAAGCACTGCATTCAAGACCTCTGTTAAAAACATCAGCATGGCACTTCTGAGCATATTTCCCTGTACGCGATTGTATATATGGTGAAGTCTGCACTCTTTTATGTTTTTCAGGTTTTTCCCGGATTGGAAATAAATGATCATGTCAAGTAAATTCCCCGGATGCCAAATTGCTGCTTTGTTTTTGGCTTTTGAGGAACGTACTCCTTTCAATATAATGGATTGCACGCCTCTTTCCCTGGTAAATACGCGGGCTATAATACTGCTCTCAGAGTATTTGGTGATTCTTAAAACCAATCCGCGGGTTTGCAGCAGCACAGCAGCTTATTTTATGAGGACAAATTTGGCCACAAATTTTTCAGAGCCATCATCATTGGAAGAAAAAACAAGATAAACCCCGGATTTTGCCCTTTGCCCATTTGGGGTTCTGCCGTTCCAAATGGCCTGTCCACCATAGGCACGGGTTTCATAAATCAGTTGGCCACTAACATCCGTGAATTTTACAATAGCATCATCCACCAAACCCTTTACCGCTATTGGTCCGTGATAATCATGCCGCACCGGATTGGGATATACATACACATTGCTGTGTTCTTCACCGCCTTCTGTGGCTTCTCCTTTCAGACTTATAATACCTCTTTCTGTTCCGGCAAATACCTCACCGGTTTTTCCATCTATAGCAATACTTACAATATTGTCAGAGGGCAGTGGACTATTCTCTTCATTAAAATATTCCAGTTGCCGGGTTCCATCAGGAGAAAAAAGCCAGAGACCATTGCTTGTTCCGATCCATTTTCTGTTTCCTCCATCCACAGCAATGGCATTAATAGCCTGATCATCCAAAAGAAACGCGCCCAGCCCATCCTGTTCTACAAATATTTGTTGGGCATCGCAGCCATTTTCAGTCAATGCAGAACTTGCACAATAGAAAACCGCTATTCCCTGCTCAGTTCCCACCCAGATATCTCCATTTTTATCTTTAGCAATGCTGCGCACCTGGTTTGAGGGAAGATTGCCAAGGCCTTCTCCGTTTCTCAATATCCTGTACACATCGTCTGAAGGATCATCAAGTGTGTTGCCATGATTGAGCACTAGAAGTCCCTGCTCATTTGATCTGCGTATTAAAAACCAGACTTGTCCTGCATCGTCAAACACAAAATCAGTAAGAGAATTATTGGCCACTGTAACCGATGGTTTTAATTGCAACCATTCATCATCGGCAGTCAAAATTGTGATTGGAAATTCTGTATCGTATGAGGTCATCCAAAGATTTTCTGAAGCATCAAAATTCAGTTTGTTAATTGCAGTGCGTAAGCTATCTCCTGATCTGGTTTTCAGAATGCTGTTCTCATTATCATACTGCTTAAAGTTTTCCCCGTCAAAATGCATTAGTCCAGCATAAAATGAACCAAAATAAACATCTTCCCTGTTGGGATTTGGATGCATCTTCACTGTCACTATATCTAAAAAACCTTGGAATTCAGGATGGGAAAATTGATTGTAAAAAGACCAGTAGGAGCTTTGGTCTAATTTAAGTGCGCCATCTGCATTGTAATTATAATTAAAAGTACTGCTATAGCCCCCTGTCGCAACCCAGAGTTTACCATTAGCGGCATCCATGTCAAATACTTTTTCTGTATAGGGCGATCTGGGCGATATGCGTTCCGGTTCAATATCATAATCGTCAAAATGCAATAAGGAACGCCCTTTGTCCCCGCCCCATATTTCGCCATTAGAACTCAATATAAGATCACTTGGAAAAGATATAAATCTGCTATTAATATGCAATGAATCTGTTTCAGATTGATATAAAATATATTGACGTTCGACCCCTGTTGTATCACTTTTGGTTTCTAACATTATCAGTTGGTCGCTCATGGAATTTAAAAAACTATACCCTGCATTCGTTCTTTCAACAAGGAGGTTCCAGGAGTTGAGGTTTCCTGAATAAACACTTTTGTCAGTAGCAATTACAAGCTTTTCCTTCCAGTTTTCTAATTCTAAGATATTTATACTATCGCTGCCGGGATAGCTTACCGTTTCCCAGAACTCAAAATTCTGAAGATTGGTATTAACAGGATTTGCACGTTTTAATCCATCAGATGTAGCCGCCCAGTAATAGCCATCAAAAATTGTAAAATCAGAAACAGCAGTTTGTTGTCCGCCTTGCCCAATAATGTATGTTGCCCTGATTAATTCATTGGTTAAGTCCAACACCATTATCCCAAAACTGCACGACATAAAAGCGAGGCTGTCGCTAAAATAAATATTATTTATAATCTTGGTGTTTGCAATTGGCGAACGTTTAAGTGCGGAAATATTTACAATTGTATTTTCTTTCAACAAATCAATATTGCCATTAGAGTAGGAAATAACAAGTGTCTTAGCATCAGTTGAATAATCTATTCTTTGAATTCCCACATCACTCAAGCCATTGACTTTGTTAAAGCGCTGAATTTCTTCGGTTTCGGTATCATAGCTAAACATGGCATTGGGACTGGAAGCATAAACTAAATTTTCCTGTTCAGCAACAGCAATAGACTGAACATTTCCATAAGCAGCATGATAGCGCCATTCTCCAATAGCCAAAGGCTGTGCTTCGAGAGAACCAAGAATACCAATGATCAATAATAAAGTATAAATAGTTTTGAGCAATCTGTTGTACTTTGATTTATAAAACGATTGTTTGCAGCGCATAGTACAGTAATGCTTTTCTTATATTCAATGTTGCGATTTACACCTTCTTATTTTGCTGCTACAATATTACAATCACATTCTTCATTGGCATAAAGCACTGTAAATTGGACTGACAAGGATATAAATATTTATGGTCAAAACCTTAAATTTGCAGCCACTTTCAATCTATGCTTTTAAAATCCTCTAAATTAATCCTTCGATACCGTCTGCCTATCCTGATTGTTATTGGGGTATTCACCTTGTTGATGGGCTACCTGGCCAGGGATTTAGAGATCGATTATAAAATGTCCAAAGTCGTTCCAAAGGATCATCCAAAGTTAATCGATTATCAAAACTTCAGAAAAAAATTTGGTGAAGACGGCAATGTAATCATTGTAGCAGTTGAAAAGAAAAGGTTTTTTGAGCTCGATTTTTATCAAAAATGGGCAGCACTGGGCAATGAACTTTTAGAACTGGATGGCATTGAACAATTCCTTGGTATTAGCAATGCCTATGATTTTGTTAAAAACAAGGAGGAAAAAAAGTTTGAACTGGTTCATATCCCCACTAAAATTCCTGAAACACAGGAAGAAATGAAAGTTCTGGCACAACTTTTAAGAGATCGGCCCTTTTACGATAAATTACTCTTCGATGAAGAAAAAGGCATCACATTCATGGCTCTGACTATGGATGAAGAAAAAATTGATTCTGAAGTGCGGGTTGCCTTTTTTAAAGAGTTCGATGAGATAATCAACAGGTACGAATCTAACAATCATTTAAATTTACACATTTCCGGCCTGCCTTATATCCGCAATCACAAGGTGGAAACCATGAAAGCTGAACTGGTCATTGTACTGGTTTATTCCGTACTGATTTTGATCAGCATCCTCTTTTTCCTTTTTCGCTCAGTTTATGCTGTAATATTCCCTGTGCTGGTAGTTGGTATTGGCGTAATATGGTGTGGCGGACTTTTACACGTCCTTGATTACAAAATTAATGTACTTACCAGCCTGGTACCCAATCTGATCGTTATTATCGGTATCCCAAATTGTGTATATCTGCTGAATAAATATCACCTGGAATTTAAAAAACACGGCAACAAAGCAAGAGCGCTCAGTCGTGTAATCCAGAAAATAGGCTATGTAACTTTTTTTGCCAACCTGACCACTGCCATTGGCTTTGGTGTTTTTGCTTTTTCCGACAGCGGACTGCTTAGAGAATTTGGTATAGTTGCCGGTATCATGATCTCTTCGATCTTCCTGATCTCGCTTATTTGCATTCCTATTATTTTCAGCTACCTGCCCGATCCAATGGAAGGGCAAATGAAACATTTAGACCGAAAAGCACTGGCCGGTATTCTCAAAGCATTGAACGGTATTGCTACACGTCACCGCAAGAAAGTTTATCTAATTGCCGCGCTTGTAATAACCTTTGCCATTTCGGGCAGTCTTTTGCTTCAAACCAGGGGCTTTATCCTGGATGATGTGCCCCATGAAAGTGAGGTTTACAAGGATTTACAATTCGTAGAGAAAAACTTCAAAGGCATTATGCCGCTCGAAATCCTTGTAGATACAAAAAAGCCGAAAGGGGCAATGGATCTTAAATTCCTCAATAAGGTAAATCAGGTTCAAGACAGTCTTTTTGCGCATCAGTGGTTTTCAAAACCCACATCTATAGTTAATGGTCTCAAGTTTTCTACCCAGGCTTATTTTAATGGAAACCCCGCCCATTATCGTTTGCCCAAAGACAACTTCATGACTCCTGAAATGAGCTTCATTATGACTTATCTGAAAAACTCACAGGGCGACAGGGGGCTGGTTAATAATTTTGTTGATTCCACAAAACAAATAGCGCGCATCAGCACAAAAATACCGGATATTGGCAGCGATAAATTGCCCGAGTTGATGCAGACATTAGAGGCTATTTTTGCACCTATTTTCCCTGCTGAAGATTTTGATATTTCATTTACCGGAACAAGTATAGTCGCATATGAAGGCTATCGATATCTGGTCAATGGACTGGTCAATAGTGTCGCTATAGCTTTTGTGCTGATAGCATTTATTATGGCTTATCTTTTCCGTTCGTTCAGAATGTTGATTATTTCACTAATACCCAATATAATCCCCTTGTTTTTTACAGCCGGAATTATGGGCTATTTTGATATTCCGCTAAAACCATCTACTGTATTGGTATTCAGTGTGGCATTTGGTATCTCAGTAGATTTCACCATTCACTTTTTGGCAAAATACAAACAGGAGCTGGCGCGCCACGATTGGAATATTCCAAAAACGGTAGCCGATACCATTCAGGAGACTGGCCCGAGCATGATCTACACTTCACTTATTCTGTTTTTTGGATTTATTACATTTACCGCTTCCAGTTTTGACGGCACCAAATATATGGGGCTATTGGTTTCTATCACATTGGTAGCTTCCTTATTTGCCAATCTTTTACTTTTGCCGTCATTACTGATGTCATTCGATAAGATCAAACGTAAATCAGCAAGAAAGAAAGAACTTAAAAAGCAAAGAAAAAATGGGGTACAAGGAGTTTAAAGGACTCAATTTGCCAGAAATTGATCAATCCATCAGTGAATTCTGGAAGAAGGCAACTGTTTTTGAAAAAAGCATTCAAAACAGGTCTGATGCAGAGAATTTCGTTTTTTACGAAGGGCCACCCTCTGCCAATGGTATGCCGGGCATCCACCATGTGATGGCACGTACCATAAAAGATATTTTTTGCCGCTATAAAACCATGCAAGGCTATAAAGTAGAGCGCAAAGCTGGGTGGGATACGCATGGTCTGCCCGTAGAATTGGGCGTAGAAAAGGAACTGGGCATCACCAAAGAAGACATTGGCAAAAAAGTAAGCGTAGCAGAATACAATCAGAAATGCCGCGAAGCTGTAATGCGCTATACTGATGTGTGGAATGACCTGACCCGAAAAATGGGCTATTGGGTAGATATGGACCATCCCTATGTCACTTATGAAAATGACTACATTGCATCCCTTTGGTATTTACTGAAAAAACTGCACAGCAAAAACCTACTCTACAAAGGCTATACTATTCAACCTTATTCCCCGGCAGCAGGAACTGGGCTAAGCTCGCATGAACTCAACCAACCCGGTTGCTACCGCGATGTAAAAGACACTTCTGTAACTGCACAATTTGAAGTGGAAAGGAATGCGGCATCCAAAAAATTATTTGATACTGAAGATAAAGTCTATTTGCTTGCCTGGACCACCACGCCCTGGACATTGCCTTCAAATGCAGCATTGGCAGTGGGTGAAAAGATAGAATACGTAAAAGTAAAAACCTACAACAAATACAATTTTGAGCCGGTAAGTGTGGTATTGGCAAAAGCACTTTTTTCAACTTATTTTCTCGATGCAGAAAAGCTCGATAAAGAAAATACACCTGTTGATTTTCCTGAGAATAAAAGTTTTGAAGCACTGGGAGAAAACACTTTACAACAAATTGATCAGGCATTTAAAGGCTCGAAAAAACCCGGATTTATAGTCGAGACCTTTACAGGAAAAGATTTGCTTGATATTCAATACAAACAACTGTTTCCCTTTGTAGCTCCTAAAAGCGATGCGTTCAGGGTAATTGCCGGAGATTTTGTGACAACAGATGACGGTACCGGAATTGTGCACATTGCCCCCACTTTTGGTGCAGATGATGCACGAGTTGGTAAAATTGCAGGAATTGCAGGAATCACAGTTACCCGTGGCAAAGCAGAGGTGCCACTGGTAAATAGACAAGGCAAATTCGTAGAGGAAATGGGCGAATTTGCAGGTAGATATGTAAAACAAGAATACCTCACAGACAGCGAACTTCAAGCTGAAATGAAAGCACAAGATGTTGAAGATGAAAAAAAGCTGAAAAATACCGATGTACTGCTTTCCATCTGGCTCAAAGAACAGCACAAAGCTTTTCATGTAGAAAAATACGAGCACAGCTATCCGCATTGCTGGCGTACCGATAAACCTGTATTGTATTATCCGCTTGACAGTTGGTTTATTAAAACAACAGCTATAAAAGATCGGCTTATTGAGCTGAACAAAACCATCAACTGGAAACCGGAAAGTACCGGCACCGGTCGCTTTGGAAATTGGCTGGAAAACCTGCAAGACTGGAACCTTTCCCGCTCCCGCTACTGGGGCACTCCTCTACCTATCTGGCGTACGGAAGACGGTGAGGAAGAAATTTGCATTGGTTCAATAGAAGAATTGGAAAAAGAAATAGAGAAATCCATTGAGGCCGGTTTTATGAAAGAAAACTTGCCAAAAGATTTTGACCTGCACAAGCCTTTTGTAGATGATATTATTTTAGTTTCTCCTTCGGGCAGAAAAATGACCCGAGAAGCCGACTTGATAGATGTTTGGTTCGATTCAGGAGCTATGCCCTTTGCGCAATGGCACAGTAAATCGGAAGACAACCCACAATTCAAAGCCAATTTTCCGGCAGATTTTATAGCCGAAGGTGTGGATCAGACGAGGGGTTGGTTTTTTACTTTACATGCCATTGGCACCATGTGTTTTGATTCTGTAGCCTATAAAAATGTGATTTCCAATGGCCTGCTTTTAGACAAAAACGGCCAGAAAATGTCCAAACGCCTGGGCAATGCGGTAGACCCTTTTAAAACCATTACAAAATATGGTGCAGATGCCACGCGCTGGTACATTATTTCCAATGCAAAACCCTGGGAAAATTTGCGCTTTAATACCGAGGGTATAAAAGAAGTACAGCGCAAATTTTTTGGCACCCTTTACAATACCTACAGCTTTTTTGCCCTCTATGCCAATATTGATGGTTTTGAATACAAAGAGGATGAAATTCCCCTGGAAAAGCGTCCTGAAATTGATTGTTGGATTTTGTCCGCATTGCATACACTTATTGAAGAAGTGCAAAAAGCTTATGATGATTACGAACCCACAAATGCAGCACGTGCCATTCAATATTTTGTAGATGAGCATTTGAGCAATTGGTATGTGCGCCTTTGCAGAAGAAGGTTCTGGAAAGGGGAATATTCCGAAGATAAAATCGCGGCATATCAGACACTTTATACCTGTTTGAATACACTTTCGGGCTTAATTGCTCCTGTAGCTCCATTTTTTGCAGATTTTCTGTTTAAAAACTTAAACCAAACTACTGCAAAAGAAAATGAAATTTCTGTTCACCTAAGTAATTTTCCGAAAAGCGATGCCAATATTATAGATACTGATTTGGAACAGCGCATGTTCCTGGCACAAAAAGCTTCCTCGCTGATACTTTCATTGCGCAAGAGGGAAAATATAAAAGTGCGTCAACCGCTCAACAAGGTATTGATTCCGGTTGCTGATAAAGCAGAAATGCAGCGCTTTCAAAAAGTAGAAGACCTTATACTTTCAGAAGTGAATGTAAAAGAGGTCGAGTATGTTGAAAATACCCGTGGAATTGTGACCAAAAACATCAAGCCCAATTTCAAATTACTGGGCAAAAAACTGGGGCCAAAAATGAAAGCGGTGAGCCAGGCATTAGCGGCTTTTTCGCAAGAAGATATATCAAAAATAGAACAAGAAGGTTTTACTCGACTAGATATTGATGGCGAAGAAATTGATCTAAAGAGGGGAGAAGTGGAAATTACTTCGGAAGATATTCCCGGATGGCTGGTTGCCTCTGACGAAGGTGTTACAGTGGCTTTAGACATCAATCTAACTGATGATTTGGTGGATGAAGGACATGCCCGGGAATTTGTGAATAAAATTCAAAATTTGCGGAAAGATCTAAAATTTGAGGTAACAGACAGAATAAATATTACATTAGATGGGCAAACAGAAATCAAGTCTGCACTAATTCGATTTAAGGAGTATATTTGCACCGAAGTTTTGGCAGAAAACCTGTCGGAAAATTCAGAAATAAAAAACGGAACTACTATTGATGTAAATGGGGTTCCTGTAATTGTTGAAATATCAAAAAATTAAGAAATGGCTGATAAAGAAAAAACACGCTATTCAGACGCTGAATTGGCTGAATTTAAAGAACTTATAGAGCAAAAGATTGAATCTGCAAGAAAAGAATTGAAATTTTTGCAAGACCAGATCAATACTTCCTCGGAATCATCCATAGGAGGTGATTTTAAATTTGGTGGAGTTGAAGATGGTGCTGCCACACAGGAAAAAGAATACCTGAACCAAATGGCTGCAAGGCAAATGAAATTTGTTGACCATTTGGAAAAAGCACTGGAGCGCATTGCCAATAAAACCTATGGAATTTGTCGTGAAACCGGTAAGCTGATTTCCAAGGAAAGACTAAAAGCTGTACCACATGCTACTTTGAGCATTGAAGCTAAAAATGCTCAGAATAAAAACTAGCAAAGCATTGAAACAATACCTCAAACCGGTAACTTTAATTCTGGCTATAGTACTGATTGATCAGGTTATTAAAATCTGGATCAAAACCAATATGTACCTCGGTCAGGAGTTTGTGCTATTTGGTGAATGGGCCAAGATACATTTCACCGAAAACAAAGGCATGGCTTTCGGAATGAGTTTTGGCGATGGAACAGGTAAACTCCTATTGAGCCTTTTTCGTATAGTTGCCGTAACACTTATTGGCTTTTACCTCTATACACTTATTCGCGACAAAATCCACAAAGGATTGGTTTACAGCATTGCATTGGTTTTGGCAGGAGCAATAGGCAATATCATCGACAGTGTATTTTACGGTGTTGTCTTTTCTGACAGCATCAACAGGGTAGCGGAATTTTTACCAGCTGGTGGTGGCTATTCCGATTACTTTCACGGCAAAGTTGTAGATATGTTCTACTTCCCTATATTACAGGGATATGCACCAGATTGGGTGCCTTTTCTTGGTGGTGAATATTATATTTTCTTCCGGCCGGTTTTTAATTTTGCAGATGCAGCAATTACAGTAGGGGTCTTTATCATCATTGTTTTTCAAAAGTCCTTTTTTGCTGAGGATGAGAGCGAAAAAGAAAAAAAGAAACTAAAAGAAAAAGCAGCAATGGAAAAAACAGCAGTCACTATTCAGATCAGTGGAAAAGTGCAGGGCGTATTTTTTCGCAAATCAACCCAGGATAAAGCAACAGAACTGGGATTAAAAGGCTATGTTCAGAACCTGGAAGGCGGTACAGTATTTATTGAAGCTTTGGGATTAAAAACAGAAATTGATCAGTTGATAGAGTGGTGCAAACAAGGGCCGGAAAATGCCGAAGTGGAAAATGTGACTATAGAAAATCTGGATAAAGCTTCTGAAGATTTCAGCAATTTCGAAATTCGTCACTAAAATGAAACGAACATGAATTTTTTTAATCAAAAACTTCACACATGAGGATGACTAAAATAAATTCATGTGAGAGCGAAGCGGTTCCCCGCCTGTCCCAGTTCGGGCAGGCATGTGTGCAAAATTTTTTCTGCATTTTTGGTACTCGCAGAAAAATTTTTAACACATGAAAAAGAAAGGACTTATAGCAATTCTGTTTATAAGCCTGTTGCCTCTATCTGCTTACCTTTTCAAATTTCAAATTCTTTATGCTACCGGCAATTACCTGATTGCCGAAGATCCCTTAGAAAAATCCGATGCTATTTTTGTGTTGTCCGGAGGGCCATTCGAACGCGGTATGGCAGCAATGGATATTTATTTTCAGGGCTACTCCGATACTATTATTTGCATGGGCTCAGTGGTACCGCAAGACCTTCGTGCACTGGGATTTAATTACAAAGAATCTGAGCTGATCAAACATTTTTTGATCCACAGCATGCAAATACCCGAACAGCATGTTAAAATATTGCCTGAAGGGAGCAGCACTTTTGAAGAATCAGCAGCCATTTTGGATTACTGCCAAAAGCAGGGATTTAAAACAGTGATCATTGTAAGCAGTGCTTTTCATACGCGCAGAATTCAGCAAACTTTTAAAGAAAAATTCAAAGACCGGGGTATAAAAACTATAGTGCGGGGACATATACGCAGACACGATCCTCCCTATTGGTGGCAAAATGAACAGGACATGATCAATGTCAACAATGAGTACATAAAGCTACTGTATTATTGGTGGAGATATTGATTCAATACTCTATCTTTAGAAAGATACAGGAGGTGTATCAAATATCATAAAAACAAGAATATTACCACATTTTTTTTGAATTAAATAGCTTAATCAATGGACAAGAACAACCTATCACTTAAAGCAATATTAGCTGTTATTGGAGCTGGTATTTGGGTCATAGTACTACAAAATGCAGGCATATTGCCCGGCAATCAAAAAGTAAATGTAGTGAACACTGTTGACACCTATGTTCATGGCGGACAAATAGACTCTATTGTTACCGGCAATGTAAATGTAGATCTTAAATGGATCAATGGCTGGCATGCAGCAAATTACAAAGCTTATACGATTAATGGTCAAGAATTCCATTCTCTGGGCGTAAAGCAAGGCAGCAATTAAACCCGGAATATGCCAAACAGGGCATAAGTGTAAATTCCGTTTGTCCCGGAATTATCAAAACACCAATGATTGACCGGTTTACCGGAAAAGTCAAAGAAGTAGAAAAGCAGTTTGAAGATATGGAACCTGTTGGTAGAATGGGCGAGCCTGAAGAAGTGGCAGAAGCTATTATCTGGCTTTGTTCTGACGCCTCATCATTTGTAACCGGACATGCCTTAACTGTAGATGGTGGCTGGGTAGCACAATAAATTGCCCCAGCTATAACTCAACATGCACTTCAAATTCATAAGCTTTCATTCAGTAGTACTGGTATTTCCTTCAGTTTCTTTTACTACCACTGCATGTTTTTTAGGGATTACTTTATGGCCTCTTTCCAATGCGTGAGTATATGTGAATTCCGCTCCAAATAGCACAATCAAAGAGGAGTAATACACCCAGACCAACAATAATACCAGGGAGCCAGCTGCACCATAAGTTGTGCTAATAGGGCTATTGGCTAAATAAAATCCTATAAGAAACTTACCTATAGTGAATAATAAGGTAGTAACAAATGCTCCGGCCCATACATCTTTCCATTTGATTACCGCATCGGGCAAAACTTTAAAAATTATAGCAAACATCACGGTTATCACACCAAATGAAAATAAGAGATTAATACCTGTAATAACGAAAAAAGCAGCCCCCGAAAGCAGGTCTGTAATAAAAGAGTTAAGGATTGCAATTACAGTATCCAGGACTAATGTAACCAGGAGCAAAAACCCAAAACTTACGGCCATAGCTAAAGACAATAGTCTGTTAATGAAAAAAGAAATTACTTCTTTATTTGGCTTTGCTTTGATTCTCCATATTTTATTAAGCCCATCTTGTAAAGAGACAAAAACAGTAGTGGCACTAAATATTAAAACACCTAACCCAAAAGCTTTGGTCCAAAAATCATCGCCCATAGTACCGGCATTGCTTAATATTTTATCCACTGCAACCGCACTTTGAGGTCCTGTTATGGTCTGGATCTGTTCCATTAAGTTTTGCCGCACAAGTTCATCTTCATAGGTTACACTTGCTACATATACTGCAATTACCAAAATAGCGGGAAGCGAAAAAATAGTATAGAAGCCTATAGAAGATGCATATTCCATAGGTTCATCACTCGGAAATTTCTTAATGGCTTTGTAGAAAATTTTTAAGTAGTAACTTATCATTATGGCTAAATGTAGAATCCAATAATATAAACAAGCTGAATTTAGTTTGTTTTAAACACACTAAAGTTTTTTATTTAAATAATGCGTTAACCTGATTGATTGGTACTGCGTTTCCAGCAATAAAGCATATGATCATCCACCAAACCTGCCGCCTGCATAAAAGCATAACAAATAGTGCTGCCTACAAAACGAAAGCCTTTTTGTTTTAGGGCTTTGCTCATTTTGTCGGAAAGAGTTGTTTTAGCCGGTAGCTCATTCAAACTGTTGAAATGATTGACAATTGGCTTCCCCGCTGTAAATGACCAAATGAATTCAGAAAAACCCTCGCCATTTTCCTGCATTTTCAAATATGCTTGCGCATTGCTGATGGTTGCAGCTATTTTTAACCTGTTGCGAATAATACCGGGGTTATTGAGTAATTCTGCTTTTTTTGCATCATCGTAACGGGCAATTTTTTCTATATCCCATTGCTCGAAAGCCTGGCGGTAGCTTTCTCTTTTTTTCAATACAGTATGCCAACTTAGCCCCGCTTGTGCACCTTCAAGAATTAGGAGTTCAAAAAGCTTTTTGTTGTCGTACTGGGGAATGCCCCATTCTTTATCGTGGTAATCGCGATAAAGTTGGTCTTTCAGGCACCATTCGCAGCGGGGTTTTTCTTCAGGCATATTTCAGCATTCTATTTCGCATAGCCCACTGCTCGTTTCTCACGAATCACAGTGATCTTGATTTGGCCAGGGTAAACCATTTCGTCTTGGATTTTTTGTGCTATCTCATAGGCCAGCAAATCTGCACTTTTATCATCCATTAAATCGCTAGAAAGAATCACGCGAAGTTCTCTTCCCGCCTGTATGGCATATGCATTCTGTACGCCATCATAGCTTTTCGCCAGGTTCTCCAGGTCTTTGATTCTTTGGATATAGCTTTCCATGATTTCTCTTCGCGCTCCAGGACGTGCACCAGAAATAGCATCACAAGCTTGGATAATAGGCGATAGCAATCCGGTCATTTCTACTTCATCGTGGTGTGCTCCCACAGCATTGCAAACTTCAGGGTGTTCACCATATTTCTCACACCATTTCATTCCCAGCAGGGCATGTGACAATTCAGATTCTTCTGTTGGCACCTTACCTATATCGTGCAGCATTCCGGCTCTTTTTGCCTTCTTAGCATCAAGCCCGAGTTCTGCCGCCATAGTCGCACAAAGGTTAGCGACTTCGCGAGAGTGTTGCAAGAGGTTTTGTCCGTAAGAAGAACGAAAACGCATTCTTCCTATTTGCTTAACCAGCTCAGGATGCAGGCCGTTAATACCCATTTCAATAACTGTTCGCTCTCCTATTTCAAGGATTTGTTCGTCTAATAATTTTTTGGTTTTGCCTACCACTTCTTCAATACGTGCCGGGTGAATTCTTCCGTCTGCCACCAGTTTCTGAAGCGAGAGCCGGGCTACTTCTCTATTGATAGGGTTATATCCCGAAATAATTATGGCCTCGGGTGTATCATCCACTATAATTTCAACTCCGGTAACTGATTCCAGTGCACGGATATTTCTACCTTCACGACCGATTATCTGTCCTTTCTGATCGTCTGATTTGAGATTGAACACCGAAACGCAATTTTCAATGGTTTGCTCTGCAGCTGTTCTTTGAATGGTTTGCAGCACAATGCGTTTGGCTTCTTTTTTAGCTTTTAGCTTAGCTTCATCCACTATGTCTTTTTCTACACTGATGGATTTAGAGCGCGCCTCTTCTTTGATGACTTCCATCATTTTTTCGCGAGCTTCATCTGCCGAAAGTTTTGAAAGTTGTTCCAGTCTTTTGATGGTTTCACCCTGTGATTTTTCAAGCTCCTCTCTTTTAATATTGACCAATTCCAATTGCTGGCTAAGGCTTTCTTTAATTTTGTCTGAAGCAGCTTTATCGCGCTTTAGCTCTTCGCGCAGATTCCGCACCTGATCTTCTTTTTGCTTGAGATTGCGCTCGCGGTCTTCTAATTTCCTAGATTTCTCCTGGCGGTATTTGTCATATTCCTCTTTTTTCTGAAAGAATTTTTCTTTGGCTTCAAGTTGCTTGTCTTTGAGAATATTTTCTGCATCTTTTTTGGCTTCTTCTGTAATTCTTTGTGCGTTGATTTTAGCTTGCTCTTCTTCTATCCTGGCTTTACTTTGCGAAAGTGCTTTGCCAATAAAAAAACCTGCTGCAAGCGCAACAAGTCCCACGACTATTGTAATTATCCACGTCATAATTTTCTCTATTTTTTAATACAGTAATAAAAAATCGTATTGCCCAATAGGCTTAAGGGAAGGAACAGCCTTACAAGCTGTTTATTAAAGACTCAATATCATCTATTGTTTCCGCTACTTCAGTACCCAGACTATCCTTGTTTTTAGCATTGGAAGCTTTTTCCACGCCCATCATCAAGGCACACATGGCCAGGTAATCTTGTTTGTCTTTTGCCGCGTAGCGATTTTGAAATTGTTTTACTTTTTCATTGATCTCTTTCGCTACTTTCCTGACCATTTCCTCCTCCTCGGGTTTTATTTTCAAGGGATAGGGGCGGTCTGCAATTAACAGATTTATATTGATTAAGTCTTTATTTTCCATCTACCTTAATTGTTCAATAAGGCAACACATTTATCAATCTCTTTAATATATTCGTTCAACTTATTTTTAAGCATATTGTTTGCCGAATTATCTTTTTCTTCTCCTCTTACTTGCCCTGCAAGCTTCACAACTTTCAATTTCTCCTCCATTTCAGCAATGAATTCCAACTTGTTTTTCAATTCGGCCTTTAAATTAAGGTTTTCTTTTTCAAGCGCATGGATACGAAGCTCTTTTTCTTTGTATTTTTCTGCAAAATCAGAAATTTTGCCACGCAATGCCTTTAGACGTATTTCGGAATCCTGATTCATAAATTAAGTTCTTAACTGTGCTGAAAGTTCAGTCTCATAACGCTTTATCAGTTTGGTCATCGTTTTATCAATGGCTTTATCTGTAAGTGTTTTATCCTTATCCTGGAAAACAAAGCTCACTGCATATGATTTCTTGCCGCTTCCCAGTTTTTTATCTGCATAAATGTCAAATAAATTTACTGCTTTTAAAAGTTGTTTACCTTCTTCTCTGGCAATTTTTTCAATATCTGCAAAATGTACTTCCTTATCAAGCAGCAAAGCCAAATCTCTGCGCACTGAGGGATACCTTGGCAATTCTTTAAAGCGAATTTTAGTTTCTCCAAGCTTTTCACAAAGCAAAGTCCAGTTGATATCGGCAACTGTCACCTCTGTATCAATATCAAATAGCTGTTCTGCCAATTCATTGTCAACAACAGCCAGTTGCGCAATTGATTTGCCCTCAATAAGATAATCCAGTCCACTATTGTAATAAGGATTGTTTTCCAATGGCTTCACTTTAAATTCCTGGGGAAGATAACTCAGAATATATGCTACAATCGGTTTTAAAAAATACAAATCAGTTTTTAATTCATCCTGCATCCAGCTTTCATCATAAATATTACCGGTGGTCGCTAATATTAAATGTGCCTCTTCAGCAAAAGCCAGCTTTTCTTTTTGCAAATAAGTATGCCCAAATTCAAAAAACTTAAGCCGACTGTTTTTTCTGTTCAGATTAAATGCCATACGTTCCAAAACAGGAAATAGCATATTGCTCCTCAAAGTGTCCAGTTCACTGTTGGAAGGTTTCAGCAGTTTCACCAGTTGTTTGCGCTCAGGGCTTTTGGCTTTCTCATAATAAGCCGATTGGGTAATGGAATTGTTCACCATTTCAGAGAATCCTTTTCCCGCCAAAAATTCACTTGTTTTTCTTCTGAAACTTTCAATATCGGGCTTTTCAGAAAAAGATAGATTCATCTGCATTTTTTCAGAAACGGGAATATTGTTGAGCCCGTAGATACGGATAATTTCTTCTACTACATCTGCCGGTCTTTTCACATCTGCCCGGTAAGTGGGGACACTCAGGTTCAGTGTATCTTTTTTTTCAAGTACAATTTCAATGTCAAGTTTGTCCAATATGGTATGAATGTGTTTTCTGTCAATACTTATGCCACAAAGTTTGTCCAGATAAGAGAATTTCAGATCAACACTTGCTCGTTTAATTTTCTTGGGATAATAATCACAGGCAGTACCATTTACCTGTGCCCCTGTTGTTTCAGTAATTAGTTGCACAGCACGTCCCAAAGCTTTTATGGTGATTTCTGGATCTGTTGATTTTTCGTATTTCTGAGCTGCATCGGTACGCAATAAATGACGATTGGCAGTCTTTCTTATTCCAATGGCTTCGAAATGGGCACTTTCGAGAAATATAGCAGTTGTTTCAGCTTTTACACCTGAATTTATTCCGCCAAAAACACCTGCCATACACATAGGCTCTTTGGCATTGCAAATCATCAGATCATCCTCGTGCAGTTTGCGCTCTGCTTCATCCAATGTGATGAATTTACTGCCCTTTTTTAATTTTTGTACCACAATTTTTGAGCCTTTAATTGCTTTTAAATCAAAAGCGTGGAGTGGTTGGCCAAATTCGTGCAAAACCAGATTGGTAATATCTACAATGTTATTGATTGGGCGTACACCCAAAGCCAGTAATCTTTCGCGCAACCAAAATGGAGAAGGCTCCACTTTAATGTTTTCAATTACCACACCACTGTATCGGGGACATGCTTTTGGGTCTTTTACCGCTACCTGAACCGGGCAGTTTTTGTTGTCTAATTCCAGTTCCAGGAAACTTGCCGGCCATTTGAGCTCATATTCTTTTTCTTCCTGAAAAGTAAGTGCAGCGGCAATATCACGGGCTACACCAATATGGCCAATGGCATCTGAGCGATTAGGTGTAAGTCCTATTTCAAGAATAGTGTCTTTTTGGATACCGAGGTATTTGGAAAAAGGCTGCCCTACCTTTGCACTTTTATCTAAAACCATTATTCCATCGTGATTAATCCCCAGGCCAATTTCATCTTCTGCACAGATCATCCCGAAGGATTCCATTCCTCTGATTTTGGATTTTTTAATTTTAAAGGGTTCGCCTTTTTCGGGATAAAGCGTACTGTTAACAGGGGCTAAAACAACCTTTTGTCCTTCTGCAATATTAGGTGCACCGCAAACTACTTGCAGTAATTTGCCTGAGCCATCATTCACCTCTGCAATTTTCAGGCGATCTGCATCAGGGTGTGATTTAAGACTTTTTACTTCTGCAACAAGTAACCCTTCCATGCCATTTCCGGGGCCATTGTATTCTTCTATTCCCTCAACTTCAAGGCCGGTATCTGTCAATACCTCTGCCAGTGCTTCAGGTTCAAGCTCAAAATCTACTAATTCCTTTAAACAGTTGTATGATACTTTCATTTACTTTTTTAATTATAGCTTTAAGACAGCCGACTGATAAACTGTTAGATTACCGTCAGACTGATGAACAAATGCAACGACTTCAAAATTTTGAGGATTCCAGCTTTCTTCAAAAGTGATCAGTTCAAATTCTTTCTCTATAACCCTTCCGGCCTCAAATACAGTAAGTTCAAGACTTGACCCTGCAAATGGCGTTAAAGTTCTTCTGAGCACATGGTTGTGAATATACGCTTCATCTTCTCCATCGGGTGTAAGCTGTGTAACTTCGATATCGTTTTCCAGCAAAAATACAGAAATAGAGAGGGCTTCTTGAATTTCCTCTAAAAATTCAAGCCGCACTTTTACCAATACCTGCTCAGTTTCTGTTGCCGTATTTTCCAGATGCACATTTATTATGTTGTTTTTTGCAATTTCATCACTACATATTTGCGCCCATTCATTGATGAAAAAAAGCTGCTCTCCATTAACTTCTACTCTATTTACAGCACCGGTAGGTTTTGCAATTGTGGGACCCAGTCTTTGATCTAATGATTGTGCCTCTGGGCTTCGTAAATCCTGATCTCCGGCATAGGGATTTGCCAAAAAATTACTGTGCATGGCCACTGGAATTGCTTTTCCCGGATAAGCTGCTCGCAAATCATCAACCATATCATGCCCTTTGGGACAATTAATACATTTTACACCCGTAAAGTCTTCTATAAGCACTCTTTTTTCTTGCGCAGCGGGTATTGTAGTGAGCAAATAGCTTGTATCTACCAATTCAACAGAAACTTCGGGATCTGTCAAACGAATTTCAGGCCCGATTTCTTCGCAGGAAAAGAAAACTCCGATAAGCAAAAAGAAAATCCCTGATTTTTTAAAGTACATTTCCTCGTTTTAGAAAGTGGTATTAATGCTAAACTGCACACCGTTAAAAGCTGGCTCGTATCTGCATACGCCTCCTGTGCAAACAATTCCTTCTACCTGTCGCACATAAGCTAAATTAAAAACATTAGCCTTGTAAGTAAAACCTGCAAAGGCAGAATAATAGTGAATGGCTTTATCTACACGTCCTTCATTGGGTGCATAATTGTACATATCTGAAACAGAAAGTGAAAACCAGGGTGCCAGATTGTATTCAATCAAGCCGTAAATCCATTTGCCGTAATCCTCATCAGTAAAGGTTTGTTGCAATTCTATACGCAGCGAATGTTTGCGGTTGATCCTGTAAACCAGTTCTGAGAAATAAGTATGTGCCATTACTGCACGCGAATCCGGTGTATAAGCCTCTCCTTCATAAAATTTCTGATCGTAGCGCAGGATTTGATAGCCCAGGTCAAGCTTTATTTTCCTTGAGATTCTAAAATTAAAATCGGCATAAACTTCCCTAAAATAAGGATTGGCATCTGCTATAAATTGTTTGTTGAGCCCCCCAATTTCAGAATAGTTTAATGTCACAATCAGTTTTTTGAAAGGTTTGAAAGTAATATCCAGGCTGGTACCCATTTCACTAATTTCCTGTGGAGCAGCATTATAGCGCGCTGCCAAACGAACTGAATTCTGACGACTGATGGGTGGCATAAAACTTACCATTCCTTCAAGTAATCGTTCATTCGGGCTGGTTCTAAACTGAAAGTCTTCTGTTCTTCTAAATTGCAGCGAAGCACCAAAACCTTTCAGGGAATAATTCAATGATGACATAAACACATGTCCCATTCTGTTTTTCAACTGATCATCCAAATCGCGAATAGCTTCAGAAGTTTTTCCAGCATATTCCACATACCATGCAAAATTTCCGACATTCAGTGTATTGTAAATATTATAGGCAAAAGCATTGTACTTGGGCACGAAGCGTTCTTCCTCAGGATACAATTCAATCTCAGAGACTATCACATTCATAGTTTCCTGATCGATAGTTCGGTTCACAAGTGAGGCACCGGGAATAAGTTGGACTTTCTTTTTAATAAAAAAGTCCGATTCAAAATTTACACCTTTTATTACAGGCCTGTGCAAATCCAATCTGTTTTTTTGCACTCCGGCAAATGCTTTGATTCTCAAGTATTCTACTGGATTATATTTCACATGCACACCAAGTATTGCATTGTCTATTCCAAGTGCTCGATCTTCGTATGCGCGAAAAACAATGCCACTTCCAAACTGATCGTAAAAATAGCCCCCTGTAATCTCCATGTTTGCTGCCGGAATGCGCTTTCTGATATAAAAAGTACCAATGCCCTGTGCAGAATATGCCGAAGTTCTGTTGTGCAAGTTTGAGTTCAAATACAGATCCAGCCGTAGTCCTGCATCCAGGTTAAAATCATTGTTATTGTAATTTAAATTGAGCCAGCTGTCTGTTGAGGACTTCAGGTTTTCATATTGTGGTATGCCTGTTTGAATAATATCCCTATCATAGATGTAGAAGTAATTGTTCATTTGCAAGCCGCCAAAAAAACTGCCCTGCCCAAATAGATCAGGTAGGGAGAGAAGAATCATAATTGTTAAAAAGACTGAATGTCTCATTAAATTCTTAAGTTAGCAGAGGAATGCCCGGAAATATAAATCGCAAAGTTGTGATTTTATATCAATAAAATCAGCAGTTTGAGCTGTAAATCAAAAAACAGAAATTTATGAAGCCGATTTTCATACTAATTTATTTTCTTTTTATTTTTGGCATTTCAGTGAAAGCCCAGGTAAAAGAAGCTTTTACTGAAAAGGAGTTGCCCAGCATTGAACTCAAAACCCTGACAGGTGAAAGTGTCAATATCAGAGATTATGTCGGCAAAGGAAAAGTCACTGTAGTCAATTTTTGGGCAACCTGGTGTGGCCCGTGCAAGCAAGAACTGAACAGTATTGCGGAGATTTACGATTACTGGCAGGAAGATTACGATATGGAGCTTGTTGCTGTTTCAATTGATGATTCACGAAATACGGGCAAAGTAAAATCAATGGTAAATGGCAGTGGATGGGAATACATCATTCTATTGGATACCAACAGGGATTTGCAAAGAGCCTTAAATTTTCAAATGCCCCCTTATACCGTTTTGACCGATCAAAAAGGTAAGATTGTATCCGTACATTCCGGCTATAAACCCGGTGATGAGTTTATTCTGGAAGATAAAATCAAGGCTTTAATGAAATAACGATTGGTCGGAATTCACCAAAAAATAAAAAAAGCTGATTACTTCACTTTAGAAATAGAGTGTGTAGCTATAATATTCATTTGATCGTCAAAAACACGCACAAGGTAAATGCCTTTCTGCAAATCGTTGATGTCAATGCGCTGTTCTGTAGCAGAAGAACCGGAGTTAAAAGATTCACTCAGCATTTTCCTTCCGAGAATATTATAGACTTCAACATTTACATCTTTATTATAGGGCAAATCTCTCAGGTAAATAAAGTCCCTTGCCGGATTGGGGTAAACTTTGATTTTCGGATTGTCTGAAATCTTATCTTCAGTGGAAGTTTCTATATTATAGCCTTCCGCTTTGGCAGTAAAAACCAATGTATCACTATTTGAAGGATTGTCTTCATTCCATACACGAAGGTGAACAACCCCTTCACCTTCAGTACTATCCGGGATGAAATATACATCTATATTATTTTTCTTCTCACCTGAAATTACTGCAGGTATGGGGGATACCCCTACTGTTTTACCATGGCAAATTTTATTATCGCAAATTCGTGTGCCGCCCCACTCTGAAGGGATATCTTCTACGATTCTTTCCCACCTTATACGAACAGTATCAAAATCAGAGGGAGTTTCCAGATTATTCTTGACAATTATAAATTCATTATCAGCATACCCGCTTTTAAATACAGAATCCTCATCAACAACAAATGTTTGCGCCCATACCGAGAAGCCGAGCAAAACGAGAATAAGAAAGATAAATTGCCTTTTCATAAGAAAAAATTCGCTAATCGAATATACGCAAAAGAAAATCAAGGAGCAATTTTGATGTTAGGTTTTTAAAAAAGTTTAACTTTAAGACCATAATAATTGATGACTTTAAAATTTGAGATGAAACGAACATGACAAAAAAAAATTGACACACATGAATACGCTCAATTTTTTTTGTTTTGTGAGTTCCATGTGACCATAAAAGATAAACACAAACACATGAAAAATTTATTTATTGGGTTCACAATGCTCTTTCTTATAATTGGCATAACCCATCCTGTTTATGCTCAGTGTCCCTCTGGAGAAATTAATGTAACAATTCAACTTTCCACTGACAATTGGGGTTATGAAGCCTACTGGGAACTTATCGATCAATCAAACAACAGTGTATTACAATTTGGTGGAAACCCCAACGCAAAACCACCAGGACAACAAATCGCTGATGAAACTGATCCCGGAGCATACAACGAAAATGCTTCTTACAATTTTGATTTTTGTGTTCCATATCCTTCTGATCTACTTCTGAAATTATATGATGATTATGGAGATGGTGGAACTGAAATAACTATTTTAGTTGATAATATTCTGATTTTCAGTAATAAAGAAGATGATTATGATGAGCTCCTTGAATTTGAGTTTTCCATTCCTTTGCCAAACCTTGACCTTGGGCTTACAAAAATTTCCCCCAGTGGAAAAATTAGCAAAGGCTTCGAAAACTTTGTGAAAGCAACGCTGCAGAATTCAGGAAAAGATACCGTCAAAAGTGTAAAGCTGCATTGGACGGTAGATTCTGAACCAACACGAACACAAAATTTCTTTGGAATAAATATTGCTCCGGGCGCAAGCCAGGAATTAACAGCTGATCTGGGATGGAAAGCAACAGGTATTGGAAATAAAGAGCTGAAAGTATGGCTAACAAATGTAAACGGACTTCAAGATGAAAATCCAAACAACGATGAACTGATTAATTCCCTTGAAGTTTTTCAAAAAACCAGAAATGGATTGGTTGAACTATGGACAGGTGCGAGCTGCGGATATTGTGCCATATATGTTCCACCACTTTTGGAAGAAGTAATGTCGCGGCCTTCACACACCTATGCCATTGCATACGAAACAGATTGGGTAGGGCCAGATCCTATGTACGACCACAACCCGCAACATGTTGAAAGCCGCAGGAGCTATTATGGAAACATCAGTGGTGTACCCCATATGGTTTACAACGGAAATTACTTTAAAGAACATCCAGTGTATTTTACCAGTGACACATTGGAATCTGCTGTTACAATCCCCACAATTGCACAATTTGAAGACCTGAATATAGAACTTCATACAGATACAGCAAATAATGATACGCTCAAGTTTTCCGCTGTTCTCAATGCTACAGGTGATATACCCGTAGGGCATGTAGTACATATGGTAGTAGTAGAAGAAGAAATATGGTTTAATAACCCTCCGGGCACGAATGGTGAAACCCACTTTCCTTATGTAATGAAGTACATGGTGCCTAATCAATTTGGAACAAGCCTGGATCCAATGCAGAACGGAGACATGCTTAGCTTATCAGGAAAATGGGGGCTTAAAAATGTTTATGACAAAGATGAACTTGCAGTAGTGTTTTTTGTTCAGAACAATTCTACCAAAGAAGTTGTACAGGCCGATTACATCAATTTAAAGGCCGAACCTGATGTCAGTATCCCTGAAGAAGAAACTTCCATTTCAGAAATGGAATCAGGAAATACCCTGAAATTCTACCCCAACCCCGCCCAAAATGAACTCTACCTGAGCTATGAGGTAAAAAACCTGGATGCCAAACAAAGCAGTATCAGGATTTACGATCAGATGGGCAGGCTGGTAAAAGAATTTGAAACAGGCACATTGTCAGGAAGCAATACCTTCAGGATCAATACTGCAAACCTGAGCAATGGAATGTATATTCTTCAGTTGCAATCGGGTAAGGAAATGACAAGTGAGAAATTTATTATTCAGAAATAGCAGCGTTTATCTGTCAAAGTATTCCAAAGCATAGCGATAGCCCTGCAAGCCAAACCCGGCAATCAGAGCTATTGCATATTGGCTCAATAAAGATTTTCTGCGGACTTCTTCACGCGCATAAGGATTGGTAATGTGCACTTCTATTACTGGAGCATCAATGGCTGCAACCGCATCTGCAAGTGCAACGGATGTGTGGGTATATCCTCCGGCATTAAGTATAATCCCTTCGTAGCTAAAACCTACTTCTTGAAGCATATCAATCAGCTCACCCTCAATATTGCTTTGGTAATAATATAAATCAAGATCGGGGTAGGACTCTATCAAATCATTGAAATAGGACTCGAAATCCTGCGAGCCATATAAATGCGGCTCTCTCTTTCCCAATAGATTTAAATTGGGCCCATTGATGATGATGATTTTTTTCTTTGCCATAAATAAAAGGCAGTGCATTTGCCTTGATTTTTATTTTCATAAATTTAACCCGTCTTGGCCTAAAAACAAACTTGTATGTTACATAACAGGTTTGCCAGAGAAAATCAGCCAATCCGGGTAAATTCATCATTCGCAAAACTATGGCAGCAATTGACTGGAAGAGCAGTATCATTGGTTTTAAGCACTATCTGCAATTAGAGCGTTCACTGTCCCACAATTCCGTTGATGCCTATATCAGAGACATCAATAAATTGGCTCAATTTTCCTGCATTCAGCTGGAAGGGAAAAGAGCGGATCAAATTACACTTAATGAGCTCCAGGAATTTCTCGGTCATATTCACGAATTGCTGCTCAATGAAAGGTCGCAGGCACGCATTATTTCAGGAATCAAGGCCTATTACCGTTATTTACTAATGGAAGACATTATCACAATTGACCCGACCGAGCTGCTCGAAGGCCCAAAACTTTCAAGAAAACTTCCCGATGTATTGAGTTATGAGGAAATTCAAAGCATAATTGAGGCTATAGACCTGAGCAAAGCTGAAGGAATGCGCAACAAAGCGATTGTTGAAACGCTTTACGGTTGTGGATTGCGAGTGTCTGAGCTCACTGAACTGCGCATCTCCAATTTGTATTTTGATGTGGGTTTTATAAAAGTAACTGGCAAAGGAAATAAAGAGCGGCTGGTACCTATTGGTAGAGATGCCGCTAAGTTTATTAAAATTTACATGGAGGAAGTGCGCGTGCATCAAGCAATTCAAAGAGATTTTGAAGACCATCTCTTTCTAAACCGCAGGGGAAAATCCCTTACACGTGTAATGATCTTTACCATTATCAGGCAACTGGCGGAAAAAGCAGGACTTAAGAAAAAAATTAGCCCGCATACTTTTCGCCATTCTTTTGCTACACATTTGGTAGAAGGTGGCGCAGACTTGAGGGCAGTGCAGGAAATGCTGGGACATGTATCTATTACAACCACTGAAATATACACACATCTCGACAGTGCCTATTTAAAAGATACATTGTTAAGCTTTCACCCGAGGAATAAAAGAAAATAGGATGCTTATTTCTTAGTTGCAAAAGCTTTCAAGCCACGCAATCCCATATCAACCACCTGCTCCTCTTGGTCTACATCATACTCACCATTTCCATTTTCATCTTTCCACTCAAAACTCTTATTGGTTGAAAGCGAAACAGTAACTTCAACCCCTGATTCTTCCCCGGTAATTTCCAGGGGCGGATCAAAAGTGCCGGTTACCAAACAAGAGCCGGGAGGTATTGGTGATGTACTATTTATAGGATTTACAACAGTAGTGCCTGGAGCCTGATCATCAATTATTTTATCATATGGGGCAGGCACATTGTGTGTTTCAAATGCCCAATAGCCTTGCTTTTTATTGGCATTCACAGTATGTGTTTTTTCATCCACTTCAAAAGAAGTGATATAGGTTTCGAATCCCACAAAAGAGGCAAGCGTCCCGGTGAAACTATTACCAACAGCATTAAAATCAATATCAAAATTCTGATAGCCCAGTGAAACTCTCAGGTATTTATAAGTTCCTGGAGGAATATCACTTAAAGGTACAGTGAGAAATGTTTCGCCATTTTTCTTAACAACTGCTTTGTCAAAATCAATGGCATTGTCTCCACCTTTCGAAGTTTCAGGAGCTTTGTAAAGCACTACACCCTCACCAACCATAGTGAATTTGTCCGGGGCCAATTCTACATAATGTGCACTCATGCCATTAAAGCGGGGAGATTGAGCTGCATTTTCAGGAGGAATGCTTTCCGGTTCGCCAAATTTCCCCAGTCTTTCCTGATTGGGATCAAATTTAAATTTGAAGCTCATTTGCTCTTCGGGCTCATTATCGGAATCATCATCTTTATCGCAAGCTGCAAAAGCAAGTAATAGAAATGGAAGCAGTAAAAATTTGAAATTTTTCATGGTTTAGTTTTTTAATCAGAACTGTAAATTTACAAAATGAATGCCTTGAATCTCAAAAAGATAAATTTTGCCAGTTTAGATTATAAGAAAACGGTGGCACTCAGAGACCTATTGTTGCGAAAGCCACTTGGGTTAAAATTTTCAGAAGCAGAATTGGAAAAGGAAACAAACATGCTTCATCTGGCATTTTTTGATCGCGAAAACTGCATTGCCTGCCTGGTGCTGGTTCCTGAATCTAAGGGAAAAATAAAAATGCGTCAGGTAGCTGTTAATGAAGCTTATCAATCAAAAGGAATTGGCAAAAAATTGATTGCAGCTGCTGAAAAATATGCAAGAGAAAAAGGTTTTAAAAAAATGTATTGCCATGCCAGAGCCACAGCATTGCCATTTTACCAAAAACTAAAATACCAGCAAGTAGGGGAGGCTTTTGAAGAAGTGGGTATTCCGCATTATAAACTTGAGAAAAATTTAGTCGTTTAAAAAATCAAGCGCATTTGTATCAATCTCATGCCCACCGTGAAAATAATGCATTTCAAAATTCAGGCCTTTGTTGCGGTATTCCTCCAGCACTTCTTCCAGTTTTTCCACG
This sequence comes from Chitinophagales bacterium, assembly GCA_040877935.1. Taxonomy (NCBI): domain Bacteria; kingdom Pseudomonadati; phylum Bacteroidota; class Chitinophagia; order Chitinophagales; species Chitinophagales bacterium. The sequence continues at coordinate 114,433 of JBBDNB010000048.1, read as the reverse complement.
CTGATAAACGGATCTTCATCGCCCGAAACGATGTGCAATTTTCCCTTTACCTGCACAATAAATTTTTTCCAATCCAAATCATGCGCAATTGATCCTGCATAGAATACCAAAATGTCAAAATCTGGTTCCATTCTATTTATCCATCTGCTGAGTGTGGCAACTCCCTGTGAAAAACCGAGCAAAACAAATTTGCAATCTGCATTTAGATTGTATTGTTGCTTTATGGTCTCATACAGTTTTTGCAAATAATTGCAATAATCCTCAATTTCATTTTCGCGGTCTTCACTGGTCATCCATGTAGCGGCAGGATTTCCATTAAAACCTTTGGCATAAAAGCGATTGAGTCCTTCGGGAGCGGCAATGATTCTGTGATCGGTTTGAAAAGCTTCGAAAGATTTTAAAAATGTTGATGCCAGTTGTGCGTAGCCATGCAGAACTACCCAACATTCATTTATTTCACTCTTGTTGCTTTTTGGCAATAGCAATTGACAACGGGCTGTGCGAGTAGTTTTTATGTGTAGGGTTTCCAAGCTTGCTGATTAATATTTTTGATAGCGCTGTTCAAAATTTTGATAGCACTTTTTGATTTTCACTGCTACATCATATTGCGAAGCATAGCTTAAAAATTGATCGTTTAAATCACAAAAACTGATGAAAAAATCGTATTCCTTTTTGGCAAGATCAATAATTCCCTCCTGATTGTAATAATTCAGCAAATCCTTGACCACTTTTCGGTTCATGGCCTCATTCTCCAGTCGAGCTAACTCTTTCTGCTGCTGGGCATCTTTGCTAAAGCGTTGGTATAATGCAGAAATAGGGCTTGTAATCGCTTTGCCTGCTTTCTTTGTATTGTAATCATAAGAACTGCTGCCCAGCTGATCGATATCTTCCTGGATATCTTCTAAATCGCGAGGTGTTTCTATCATCACGCCTTCAAGTTGAACAACTAGTTTTTGTAGTGTCAAGTGAACGAAATAAACGGCTTTATCTGCAGAGTCTTTTACCGTAATAATTTTAGTCTTATAGCCGGGAGAAACTACTTTCAGCGTATCGCGCTTCAATACATCTATCAAAAAACTCCCGTCAGGCTCAGTCAGCAGACCACTTTTGGTTCGGGTATTATAAACATACACACTTTCAAAGCCCACCCCTTTTTCTTCTTTTACGAAGCCTCTTACAATTACTTTTTTGTTTTCATTATTGCGCAGTGTATCATTCTGGGCAAAAAGGCTTTGCGTAAAAAAAGCTGAAATAAATAAAAGGAATAAAATCATAAGAAGTAAAAGTGCCTGCGTCAAATTTAACGCTTTGATTCATGCTTTGTTTGAAAATTATTGTCTTTCAAAGGATATGTAGCATTCAGATTTAAATACCAAAACCTCTTTCTTCTTTTTTGCCCCCATATGACAATTTTGAAGCTTGTACTACCCGGTCGGCCAGTCTGCTAAATGGAAGACTTTGTAAATAAACTGTTCCGGGTCCTTTAACAGTAGCAATGAAAAGACCCTCACCTCCAAAAAGCGCATTTTTAAAACCACCTAAAAAGGCTATATCATAGTCTATACTTGATGAAAAAGCAGTTAAACAGCCAGTATCGATTCTGAGTGTTTCTCCTGGTGCCAGTACTTTTTTAATAGTAGTACCTCCGGCATGGACAAAAGCCAGGCCATCGCCCTGTAGTTTTTGTAAAATAAAACCTTCACCTCCAAAAAGTCCGGCTCCCATTTTTTTAGTAAAAGCCACCTCTATATCTATGCCTTTGGCAGCACAGAGAAAAGCATCTTTCTGGCAATAAAAAGAGCCCCCTTCTTCAGTCAGGTCTATTGGGGTAATTTTTCCGGGATAGGGTGCGGCAAAAGCTACTCTTTTCTTGCCATGTCCCTTGTTGTAAAAATTGGTTATAAAAAAACTTTCACCGGTGATCATACGCTTAAAACCTTTGAGCAGGCCGCCACCGGTATTGGTTTCCATTTCAATGCCTTCTTCCATATAGAGCATTGCTCCCACTTCGGCTCTTACACCTTCATCCTGATCAAGCTCGATTTCAACACTTTGCAAATCCCCTCCCAAAATCTCATAATCAATTACATCTGCCATTTCAATTGGTTTTTTAAGTGAAAAATCCTTTACTTTCAAAGGTATGGAAAAGATAAGTTTTGTAATGCTTATAACCCCTAACTATGTCTGAATCAATTTTATTTATAGCAATTTTTAACATTTAATAAAGCCCAAACAGGTGTCCCTACATTCAGCTTTAGTATATTTGTCATTGTTGAAAAACAGCTTATTTATTTAATCATAAAAAAGGAGATAATTATGTCATTAGTAGGAAAAAAAGCACCGGTATTCAGTACCAATGCTGTATTAAATGGAGAAGAATTTGAAGAAGATTTTTCACTGAGCCAGTACATTGGCGAAAAGTATGTCTTGTTCTTTTTCTATCCGCTTGATTTTACTTTTGTGTGCCCTACGGAATTGCACGCATTTCAAAGCAAACTGGATGAATTCCACAAACTGGGAGTAGAAGTTGTGGGCTGTTCAGTAGACTCACAATTTTCACACTGGGCCTGGTTGAATACGCCAAAAGACAATGGCGGAATCCAGGGTGTAACTTACCCATTGGTTTCCGACCTTTCCAAAACCATTTCCATGAACTACGGTGTATTGGCCGGAGATTATGAATACGATGAAGAAGGCAATACTGTTTTTGAAGGCGAGCCCGTAGCTTACAGAGGCTTGTTCCTGATCGACAAAGAAGGTGTTGTACGTCACCAAATTGTCAATGACATGCCGCTTGGAAGAAACGTAGATGAAGCATTGAGAATGATCAAAGCGCTTCAGTTCTTTGAAGAGAAAGGTGAGGTTTGCCCCGCCAATTGGGACGAAGGAAAAGAAGGCATGAAAGCCGATGCTGAAGGTGTAGCAAGCTACTTATCTACACATTAATTCAGTTCATAAGCATTTAACCCGGAATATGCATTAGAAAATCTATTGCAGCCTGAAATCACTTCAAAATCAGCCACTTCGTTGCTGTTTTCAATTTCACCATAGCGGTGCTATGCCAAAATTTCCAAACAGCCTGATTTTATTGTGCTTTCAAGCTTCCTGCCCGTACCGAAAAGGTACGTTCGGGCGGGCATGACAAAGTTCCAATACATAATCCGGGTTTAAAAAGCGCAATCCAAATTCGGGTTGCGCTTTTTTTGTTGTTAACATGGGCAAAATTCACTCCACATAATAAATAACCCTGGTCAACCATTTGGAAGTGTCGGGTTCTTCCGCTGGGTCAGTAACATATTCTTCAACTGCCGGGCCAGCGTACTGGCGTCCATTGGCAGCAATGTAATCATTGATAATCGTATGCGGTTCTTCCAACCCTTCATAAGCACCATAATAATCAACTTGAAGCGCATTGCCGGGTTCAAGCACGATGGTTTCATAGCCCTTCAGCTTAACTTCGCTACTATTAACCTGTATGCCGGCTCCCATATAGGTTTTCATGTTTTCTTCATCCCAGGAATAATACAAACCCGAAGGCATTCCTGCTTCATCTTCTTCATGTTTTTCTAAGAAGGCATTGTACACAGCACCAAGATGTTCCTCGAAAAAATCACCTATTGCATCAAATTTGACGGTATCCCTTTTAAGCACATATACCCTTCGATCCAGTTCAATTTCATTGATGGAAAGGGAACTTTGAGCACTTTCATCATAGCTTGATTCCACTGCCTCTTTCAGATTGTTCAACCCTTCGTCAAAATCCTTACCCAGTACCTCGTCCATATCCATAAAAAGCAGCATGGCATTCATTGGGAAAGGTGAGCTGCCATTGAAACCCCAGGTAACTTCGGTCTGATTTTCGCCATTCTTCAAAAGGATATAAGCATCTGATTTGCTCTCTCCAAAAGGCATTAGAAAAATCAACTCCGTTTCTATGCGCTCTTCATCCGTTATGGATATAATTTCCTGAGAACCCTCCCCTACATTTTCATTTCCTGCCCATGTCATCTTTGATCCAACAGTACCGGGTTCACCAGTGTATTCCACTACCTGATTGGTGTCGCGGTCTTTCCAGGGTGACCATTCATGCATCGCCTCAAGACTACTAACATACTCCCAGACATACACAGAAGGGGCATCAACGGTAATGCTTCTTTCCACATTGTATTCTTTGGGTGCTACAAGCCCAAGTATTACTACAACAGCTACAAGCAGCAAAATCAGAATTCCGATTATTTTTAAAGCTTTCATGACGATAAGTTTTGGTTTAAGCCTTAAATCTATAAAATAATTTGGAATTTATATTTGCTACACAAACAAAATTTTAAGTGTTAGGCAACAAATAATTACAATTTAGCTTAGTTAAGCTGTGTCGGGCAGCAAATGATTCAGTTTCCCTGCAAAAACAGGCACATCGGGCATGGAAAAGATCAGGGGATTTTTGCGATTGGTGATTCTGAGTTGCAGGGTATTGTCTTCCAATGACAGGGTTACATCCTTCACATCATCCAATGAATAAGAGCGTTCGCCATCGGCAATGATCAAAATGCGCTCGCTTGTGAGGCAAACCTCGCCTTCCATATCCACATCGTAGCCAATTTCTTTGTACTGGATATTGTTGCGCTGAAATCGCTTTTGGATTTTTTCTTTCAACAGCTTTCCTTCATTGCGATAGTAGAGTTTTTCCTCTTTTTTCAATTGCAATTCACTTTGAAGCGGGCTGGGCTCAGTTTCCATGGCCCTGCGCATTTCCACCATGGCATCCATCAATTTGATTTCGCGATCTATGGCAGCATCTTTCAATTGCAGGGTATCTTTTAATTGTATCAATTGCTGCTCTTCTTCCGCTGAAATCAGGTGATCTTCCATCATTTCATCCAGAAAGGTTTGGAACACCGTTACCTTTATGGCTGCTTTGTCTTTTTCTGGTAAAACCAGTTGTTTTTCGAGTTTCTGCAATTCGTCCGGCTGAATATATTCCGGCTGCTCATAAAAGGTATCGTGCAGCAAAACAAAAAAGTGAAAGTCCAGGAATTGCTTGTGCTGTGCAGGTAAATTGGCTTTCTTGATTTTGAAGATGATTTCCTCAACGGGTTTCCTTTCCTCAAAATCCCTTTCAATTTCTTCCAACAAAGCCCTGCTCGTTTTCACCTGTTTCTTGTTCTGATAGCTTAAAACAACACCGAGCAATATTGCAAATGCAGCAGGAAAAAAAATCCAATAAGGCCAAAAGAACAGGCCTGGAAATAGCATGAGAACCCCAAGCATAAGCAGTCCTTTGGCCAGACAGCCTCCTTTTTCAAGATCTGGGGCAGCGGGTATTTCTGCTTCATCGGCTTGTGGAATGCCTTTGCCATAAGTCAGTCCGGTATCGACAAAATACGCCCTGCTGCCCGATTGCAGATTTTGTGCATCGGCTTTGGCGCTCTTTTTTCCCGATGATAAATATTTGCGGTAATACAATCCGTGGCGGCCTCCGTGCACATATGCACCTTTGGGGCCAATGCCAACTCTTGCGCCCGTAACTCCTGCCGAGAGCCCGATGCCGCTTTTTGAAAAATTCAATCGCAAAGGACCAAATGAAAGTGCTTTTCTGAGGTAGTAGGCCATGGTTGATTTTTATGATTTCATAAACTTAATTAAAATCCAATTTCTTTCAATCAGGCAATTATTTGGTATATTTGGTAAATTTAAAATTCAAGAGTATGAGTTTATTCATTAAGTCATTGTTAATTGTAACAATTGTTTTATCAAGTCAATTATTGTTTGCACATAATGATTACGTTACTATTCTTGTTAGAGGACCAAGGTCTGAAGTAATATTTATATCGGTTAATGGGGAAGAATATAATGTAATCGAACCCAGCAAAGGTGAAGAAAATAACTATGCAGATTATAATAAGGTCATTAAGATAGTTCAAGGTTTTGAAGACAAAGGCTATAAAGTTCTCTCTACTACTAGAGATGGCTTTGCGTCAGGTACTTTATTCTTTCTCCTGGTTAGAGAGAATGAATAATCTATGTCTAAACCTAAAAACAGCTATTGCAGCACGAGTTACAACATTTCGGTGTTCATCTTTAATTTTATTTCTTAAATTCTTTTGTAAAATGTCGAGTTAAAAAGACAAAAACTGCCTTAATTTGTCGGTTTCAAAAGACAAAACACGGGATATGGACTTTACATGGAATTTATTATTTTCACTAGAACTAATAAAACGCAAGCATCGTTTACATCTATTGTATTTCTTACAGTATTCAAATAAATAATGGAAGTATGAAAATTCTGTTAGACATAAAGGATAGTAAAGCAGCATTTTTTGTTGAGGTACTCAAAAACTTCTCTTTTGTTAAAGCTACTCCTTTAACAAATACAAAAGCAGAATTCTTAAAAGGCCTGAAACAAGCCGTAGAAGAAGTAAACCTGGCAAAAGAAGGGAAGATTAAAACCACTTCACTCAAGGATTTTCTGGATGAAATACCAGATTGAAACCATACCGTATTTTCAGAAAAGGGCAAAACGTCTTATCAAAAAATTCCCTTCTCTTAAGAAAGAACTATTAGAACTCCACAACAAACTTTCCGCTGATCCCGAAACGGGAACTGCACTTGGAAAAAATTGCTACAAAATTCGGCTTGCTATAAAGTCTAAAAACAAAGGAAAATCAGGTGGCGCAAGGGTGATTACATATTTATATATTCGTGGGAAAGTTGTTTATTTATTGGATATTTATGACAAGTCTGAGCAAAGTGATATCACCAATAAAGAATTGGTAGAACTGTTGAGTGAAATTTCGAATAAATAAACTCAATCCAACCCAAACAACTCCTCGGCACTTAGCTTTTTCCAGTAGGCTTGTTTTCCTCTTAGTAACATAAGTTCACTTCTTACTCACCACTTAGAACTCAATAGAATATTTTATTAAAAAGTATGATTTTAGATTAAATTAGCAATTCTCATCTTATCTCTAAATCAACATTAAAAAACTTATGCTATGAAACCAGATCAGCTTAAAACATTCGTCATCTTATTTTTTATCTCTTTTTTCTTGATCACAATGGATTTAAAAGGACAGGAAAACAGTGGTTATCTGATGGTCAATGTCTATCAATCCAGATATCAGGATTACAGTAAAGTTATAGTAACTGAAAATGGGAAAGTACTTGAAAACCAAGACATAGAAGTGTTTGTGCCTGAAAACATGGAAAGTTATCAGTTGACAGTAAATAATATCATTGATAAGTACAAGCGTAAAAACTATAAGCTAGTTGAAGTAATATATGGAAGTACCCAGCATGGAAGGACTGTAGAAAGAACTTTTTTATTTGAAAAAGTTAATTAATCGCGGAAGTGCATTTTGAGTAAATTAAAATCAATCTAACCCAAACAACTCTTCAGCACTTTTCTTTTCCCAATTCGGCTGTTTTTCTTTTAGCAGTAGAAAATCTCCAATCGCAAGGGCATCCATTTCGGTATTCATAAAGCAATGGTAGGCATCTTCGGGCGTGCAGACAATGGGTTCGCCACGCACATTAAAACTGGTATTAACCAAAACCCCATAGCCTTTTTCCTGCTTGAAATTTTGAAGCAAATCATAGAGCCTCTCATTGGAATCTTTGGAAACGGTTTGAATGCGTGCGCTAAAATCCAAATGGGTAATGGCGGGTAAAGTAGAGCGTTCGATTTTCAATCTTTCCATCAATTCCATATCATAAAAATCACTGGGCAGCGGTTTGCGAATAGATTGCTGAACGGGTTTTACCATGAGCATATAAGGCGAAGGACCTTTCATTTCAAAAAACTGATGGGCATCTTCCTCAATTACGATAGGTGCAAAAGGACGAAAACCTTCGCGGTATTTTATTTTAAGGTTCAGTTTTTTCTGCATATCGCTGCGACCTGGATCGCCTAAAATACTACGGTTGCCCAATGCCCGTGGCCCCCACTCCATACCCCCCTGAAACCAACCTACTACTTTTCCATCTGCCAGTAGTTTGGCGGTTTCTTTAGAAATCTGATGGGTTTCCAATAATTGATAATCCGCTTTAAAACCATCTAAAGTGCTTTGAATTTCAGCATTGGAAAATTCAGGGCCGAGGTAGCTGTACAAAATGCTATCAATACCATTTTTTGGCGCAGTTCTTTCATTTTGCAAATACATAAAATGCGTGGAAATCGCTGCGCCCAAAGCCCCTCCAGCATCTCCGGCAGCAGGTTGTATGTAGATGTTTTCAAAAATCCCAGCTTCTTCCAATTTTCCATTGGCCACACAATTGAGTGCCACACCACCTGACAAGCAAATATTTTGTTGGCCCGTAAGTTCTTTTAAATACTCAGCCATTTTCAACACCACTTCCTCTGTTACCTGCTGTATAGCCATGGCCAGGTTGCAATGCTTTTGCTGCAATGCCTCTTTTTCACTTCTGCGCGCAAAGCCAAAAAGCTGTTCCCATTTTTTATCATTCGCCATGCGCAGCCCGGTGGCATAATCAAAATACGATTGATCCAGCCACACGGAACCATCCGCCTTCAGGTCTATCAATTTGCTTTTGATCAAATCGACAAACTCCTTTGTCTGTGGATCCTCTGGATTGCCGTAGGGCGCCAGTCCCATCAGTTTGTATTCCCCGGAATTGACCCTAAAGCCCAAAAAATAAGTGAAGGCAGAATAGAGCAAACCCAGCGAATGCGGGAAGTGCAGTTCTTTCAAAATTTGAATGTCATTGCCTTTTCCCATGGCTAGACTTGCCGTTGCCCATTCGCCCACACCATCAATGGTGAGTATGGCAGACTCCTCAAAAGGAGACACAAAAAAGGTAGAGGCAGCGTGTGCCAAATGATGCTCGCTGTATAGAATCTTTTGCTTTTTGGCATCGAATTTTCCCAGCTTATTGAGTTCTTCCTTGAGCAATCGCTTGAGGAAAAGTTTTTCCTTCATCCAAATGGGCATGGCACTTAAAAAGGAACGCAAACCTTTTGGGGCAAAGGCATAATAGGTTTCCAGCAATCGCTCAAATTTCAAAAAAGGCTTGTCGTAAAAAACGATATAGTCGATGTCTTCGAGTTGGCAATTGCCTTTTTTTAGGCAAAATTTCAGGGCATTGGCAGGAAAACCCTCATCGTGTTTTTTGCGGGTAAATCGCTCTTCCTGTGCTGCCGCTACAATTGCGCCATCGCTGAGCAAAACAGCAGCCGAATCGTGGTAAAAAGCCGAAATCCCGATTATCTTCATAGCATTGCGAAAATAGTTTATTTTGGGGAATGGAGGGAATGGAACGCTGATGCCGCTGATCATCATGATATTCGCTGATGTTTCAGCGGTAAACCCGCTATATCTGTGTCATCAGCGTTCTTTTTTCATTAACTTCGAATAAAAATTACAGCCATGAGTTTAGAACAAAATATAATGACGGCCATGAAAACGGCCATGAAGGAAAAAGACCAAGACAGTTTGCGCGCTTTGCGTGCCGTTAAATCTGCCATTATGCTGGCAAAAACCGAAAAAGTAGGCACGGAACTGGATGAAGCTGCTGAGCTCAAGATTTTGCAAAAAGAGCTAAAGCAAAGAAAAGATGCTATGGCGACTTTCAAGGAACAAAATCGCGATGATCTGGCGGACAAAGAAGCGGCTGAAATTGCTGTGATAGAAAAATTTATGCCCGAGCAAATGAGCGAGGCAGAGGTGAAAGCAGAACTCGAAAAGATCGTAGCCGATACCGGTGCTTCTTCCATGAAAGACATGGGTAAGGTGATGGGCATTGCCAATCAGAAATTTGCCGGAAAAGCAGATGGTAAAATGATTGCGGATATCGTGAAATCGCTCTTGGGCTAATCAATGGTCGTTGACATTGTATATCTGGCCTTTTTGGCTTTTGGCTTTTTTCTGGGTTTCAGAAGGGGATTGGTGCATTCCATTTTTAGCATTTTAGCGCTTTTTTTGGGTCTGGCTGCAGCACTGAAATACAGCGGCCAACTCATTGTATTGATTCAGGATACCTTTAATTTGGAATCGGTTTATATTTCCATTGGCGTATTTCTACTGCTTTTTATTGTAGTAATATTATTGGTGAGAACAGTGGCCTGGGCTGTTGAAAGTGTTCTTAAAACGCTATACCTCAATTTTATCAATCAATTGCTGGGAGCCTTGCTTTGGTGCCTGGTGCTCACGCTGGTATTCAGCACATTTTTGTGGTTTGCCGATCAAATGGCGCTCATCAGCGAAGCACAAAAAACGGAATCCAATACTTTCAATTTTATCATGCCCATTGCACCTATTACCTACAGTTTTCTATCTGAAATACTGCCCTGGTTCAATGGCTTATTTGAGCAATTGAGTGAATACCTTAAAAAATAAGTGTTCTGCAATGCATCTGCTTTTAGACAATTACGATTCATTTACTTACAACTTGTACGATTACTTCAGACAACTTGGTATTGATTACAAAGTACTGAGAAGTGATTCCCTGGAATGGCAGAAAATCGATTTTCAAAAAGTAAAAAGCATTGTCTTATCGCCCGGTCCAGAAAAGCCTGCTAAAGCCCCACTCTGTAAAATATTGATTGAAAAGGCCAGTGGAAAAATACCGATTTTAGGCGTATGCCTCGGACATCAGGCGATAGGGCAGTATTTTGGAGACACGCTCTATGAAATGCAAACCCCGGTACACGGAAAGGCAAATGAAATGTATGTTGCACAAAAAAATGAGCCTTTGTTTAAAAGTTTGCCAAATAACTTTAAAGTAATGCGTTATCACTCCCTGGCTATCCAATTGCAGCAAAACAGCCCCTTACAGATATTAGCAAAAACCGAAGATGGCACCATTATGGCCATAAAACATCGGGATAAAAATATTTACGGGATTCAGTTCCATCCAGAATCCATACTGAGTGAATACGGATTGAAAATATTGGAAAACTGGCTGAAACTATCGGGGCTTTAGGCCTTATGGAAACAAGCCTGAAAGTTATACAGAGAAAATACGTCTGCGCTCAATCTCATTTTTCAAAAGTGATAATTCCCTGCTCATTTGCCCTTCTGCTGAACTGTTTTCACGAGCGCGCCTTATCAGGTAAGGAATCACATCTTTGACCGGGCCAAATGGCACCAGTTTAGCTGTATGAAAACCATAATCGGCTAAATTAAAGGTGAGGTTTTCGCCCATTCCCAAAAGCTGGGCAAACATCAGGTGCGGATGATCGTTTGAGATTTTACTTTTTTCAATTTCATCTGCCAGATACATACAGCTTTCCTCATTATGGGTAGCTGCACACAGTGCGATATTTTTCACATCGTCCAAACAATAGCGCAGTGCTTTGTTATACGCCTCATCAACAGCGGGCTTGTTGTCATAAATCGGAGAAGGATAATTCATTTTATGGGCACGATCTCTTTCTTTTTCCATATAGGCCCCGCGCACCAGTTTTACACCAAACTTAAAACCGCTTTCCAAAGCATCTTTGTAGTGTTGCTTCATATCCTCTGAGCGATTTTTCAGGTACATCTGGTAGGTATTGTAAACTATCACTTTTTCTTGGTTGAATTGTTCCATCATCTCGCGAATGATAATGTCCAGCGGTCTCTGAATCCAGCTTTCTTCTGCGTCAAAAAACAGCGCAATATTCTGCCTTTTTGCAGCTTCACACAATTGCTCTACGCGATCTACCACTCTTTCCATTTCGCGCTCTTCTGTCAAACTTATCCGCTCTCCGGCATGTACTTTCTCAAACAGCCTGAAACGCCCGAGTCCGGTAATTTTGCAAGAGAGCACTTTTACTGATTTTTGATTTCCGGCAAAAGCAATGGCATTCAATTTTTCCTGCAAGGTCTTGTTGTAATCGTATTCAGAAGATTTGGCTTCTACTCCATAATCCAAAATGGTATTTATGCCATAACCGGCCAGGCGCTCGATTTTCGGACGTGCTTCTTCCAGGCTTTCACCTCCCACAAAAAGTTTGAAAACAGTTGCCTTGACTACAGGTTTTACCGGAAAACGGAATTTCAATGCCATATTTGTAAAAAAACTGCCCAATTCCACCAGGGTTCCATTGTTGATCAGTTTATACATCCAATAAGCCTCTTTTAACTCCAAATCACTCTTATCGGCAAAAGCAATGGCAGTATTCTCGAAAGAGAGTCTTTTGGTCTTTGTATCTTTATTATTCATAGCTTGAAAACAAGGGCGAAAATACGCTAGTTTTCACAGATTTAGTTTTAAAATTTTTACTCGATAATCGAGATTTAAATGCTCCGAGGCTTGCCTCGTAATCAAAAGTATTTTTTTCAAACAAATGCCTCGTGGGCTTGCCCCGAGGTTGTTTACTTAGAACAATTTATTCGTGGATATAATAAGCAGCATAGGCGGATTGTTTATTGGATTTATATTTGGGGTACTATTTATGTATTTCAAACACAAAAACAATAAGCAAATTTCATTTGATGAATTTGAACAATCAGAAGCAGAAAAACAAAATATTACACTGGAAGCGGAAAAATTGAAAGAAAGGAGCCTCTTGCTTAAAGAGCAACTGGATAATTTGCAAGTAAAAAGAGAGGAAGAGCAATACGCCTATCGCAAATCTGAGTCTAAAGTTGCTGAATTAGAAACCCGAAATGAAAATCTACTTGAAAAATTGGTGGAGCAAAAAGCAGATATTGAAAATCTACAGGAAAGGTTTCACAAAGAATTTGAACTGATCGCCAACCGCATTCTTGATGAAAAATCGACCAAATTCACTGAGCTCAATAAGGAAAAATTAAAGGATGTTTTTGATCCATTGAAAGAGCGTATTGAAGATTTTAAGAAAACCATCAATGAAACATACATCAGGGGATCAAAGGAACGCTCCGAACTCTCACATGAATTGAAGAGCCTGCGCGACCTCAACAAACAATTGCAGGACGAAGCACACAATTTGACCAAAGCGCTCAAAGGCGATTCAAAAACCCAGGGCAATTGGGGCGAAATGGTTTTGGAACGCATTCTTGAAATGTCTGGCTTGCAAAAAGGCCGGGAATACGACACCCAAACGAGTTTTACCACAGATGAAAACAAGCGTTTTCAACCCGATGTTATCGTGCATTTGCCCGACCAGAAAAAAGTAATTATTGACTCGAAGGTATCGCTCACTGCCTATGAGCAATATATTAATACTGAAGATGAAAAAGAGAAAGCATTTTACCTGAACGGACATATACAATCATTGCGCAGTCATTTCAAAAGCCTTGACAGAAAGCAATACCAGGATCTTTATAAAATTGGATCACTGGATTTTATTTTGCTTTTCGTGCCCATAGAGTCTGCTTTTTCGCTGGCTATAGAAAACAAACAAGACTTGTTTAATGAGGCCTTTGCAAACAATATTGTTATTGTAACTCCTTCTACCCTTCTGGCGACCATGAAAACCATTGCCAATATCTGGAAAAACGAATACCAAAGCCAAAACGTGATAGAAATTGCTGAAAATGCCGGGAATCTTTACGATAAATTCAAAGGCTTTGTCGATGATATGACGGATCTGGGAAGCAGATTAGACCAAAGCAACCGATCATTTAGCAATGCCATGAACAAGCTGAGTGAAGGACGGGGCAACTTGATAAGCCGGGCTGAGAAAATCAAACAATTGGGCGCTAGAAGCAAAAAGCAATTGCCGGAAGATTTGCTTAGAAAAGCACTGGATACGGATGAAAAAGAATAGAACAACACACAGCTTAATATTTATACTTTTCCAAGTAATATGAGATCAATGAAAAACTGTTAAACAATATTAAGAAATAGCCTTAAGCCCGAATCCCAAATGTTTCGGACAATCATTTTTTTTAAAATTCAACCCCGATTCCGTACATTTGCTGCAATCTCAAATAAAAATTCTATAAACCAAAATGTCAGAAAAAGCGAAATTAACCCTCGAAGATAAGACTTACGAATTTCCGGTATTTACCGGAACTGAAAACGAAAAAGCCTTTGATATAAAGAGCCTTAGAGCTGAAACCGGTTATGTAACCCTCGATACAGGTTATAAAAATACCGGTGCGACTACCAGCGAAATCACTTTTTTAAATGGTGAAGAAGGAATCCTTAGATATCGGGGTTATTCTATCGAAGATCTGACCAATAATTCTTCTTTTATAGAGGTATGTTACTTGTTATTCAATGGTGAGTTGCCCAATGCAAAACAACTCAGTGCTTTTGAAGAAAAAATCACAAGACACACCCTCGTTCATGAAGACACCAAACATATTTTTGATGCTTATCCTACAGCATCACACCCAATGGGGCAATTGATCGCAATGGTATCTTCGCTTTCCTCTTTCTACCCCAACTCACTGGATCCAAACCGATCCAATGAGGAAAAGGAACTGACCATGATCCGTCTGTTGGCTAAAATGCCAACGCTTTGCTCTATGATTTATAAAAAATCTGCAGGGCATCCGATCATGTACCCAAGAAATGATCTCGACTATGTTTCGAACTATTTGTATATGACTTTCGGTCATGTTACCGAATCATACGAAGTAGATCCTGTGGTTGTAGATGCTATGAATAAATTATTGATCCTTCATGCCGATCACGAGCAAAACTGTTCTACATCCACAGTGAGAATTGTAGGGTCTTCTCAGGCCAATCTTTACGCTTCAATTTCGGCAGGCATTGCAGCACTTTGGGGACCGCTTCACGGAGGTGCCAATCAGAAAGTGATTGAGATGCTGGAGAATATCAAGAAAGATGGCGGAAGTGTAGAAAAATGGATCAATAAAGCCAAAGACAAAAACGATCCTTTCCGTTTAATGGGCTTTGGACACCGTGTTTATAAAAACTTTGACCCGCGCGCACTCCTGATTAAAGATGCCTGTGACAAAGTACTGGACAAACTCGGCATTAATGATCCAATCCTTGATATTGCTAAAAAACTGGAAAAAACTGCATTGAAAGATGATTATTTTGTTGATAGAAAACTCTTCCCAAATGTAGATTTCTATTCAGGTATTATATACAGGGCTATTGGCTTCCCAGTACAAATGTTTACGGTACTGTTTGCACTTGGCCGTTTACCGGGATGGGTTGCTCAATGGAAAGAAATGATTGATGAAAAACAACCGATTGGTAGGCCAAGACAAATATATACCGGCCACAATCAACGCGAATTTCCTCCATTAAATAAACGATAACCCCAAAAAATTAAACCCCGGACAACCGGGGTTTTTTATTTTCTGAAAGACCGATAGGTTAAAACCTATAACCCACAGTAGCCGTTACCATATTGCGCACTACCTTGTCGGTTGATTGAATGCCATTGAAAAGTACATTCAGGCGCTCTTTGTAGATCAACCTGTTATAAGCAAAATCCAGATAAACCTTTTCTAAGCGAAATCCGACACCCCCTGAGGCCATTTGCCCTGAGTTTCTTCCAAGAAAGGATTCACCACTCAGTGAAGACCCATAAATAGCATATCCTCCTCTAATCCTGAACAGGCCAATTGCAAACTCTACTCCTGCCCGAATATTAGAAGCATTTTGTGCGATATTATCTACACTTTCATTCAACACATTTTCAAATGTAGAATAATCACTGTCGAGAAAATAGCGCGCTTTTCTATAATCAACATATTCATAATCAAGCGAGAAGAAACCATATTTTCCAAACAGTACAGCTGTACTTGCATTAAAACGCCAGGGTGTGGAAAGACTGTAATCAAAACTCCCTTCTGCAGTCTCGTAGCGATGGGTTGTGGTATCTAAATCACTGCTGATACTTCCTGAAAACTCATCCTGAAGGCCATAAAAAGTTGGTGAATGAATAGAAGCACCTACCCTGAAATAATTATTGACCCGGTAAAGCAAGCCAATTCTTGTATTAAAGCCAATACCCATTGTAGAGAGCTCCTGTTCCATTCGAAAATTGTCAAAGCCGGTATAGGCATTTTCTTCATCCAACTCCCTGTGGGTTATGTTTTCTGTGTAGCGCAGAACCGGAATGCCCAGATAAACTCCAAAGTACAATCTATCATTGTAATTCGCCCCAAGCGTAATGGAAATATCATTGATGCCACCCTGGATTTCAGAGTTGATTCTTTGTGTTATTTCTCGATTGTCTGTAACAGAAGAATAAGACAAAGTATCATTAGGCAATGGATTCAGCAGATAAGAATTCCAGCCCATCACGGCCTCTGCTGATGCAGTTCCCATTGAAATTTGATTGGGCCCTAATCCATTGAGCTCATTTGCAAGTGCAGGAAGTAAAGAGCGTCTGGCATTTTTAGATTCCCAAAAGCGGTGCTCATTAAAATCTGCAGTACGATTGATTCCCACAGCAAAATTAAAGGAGGTCCATTTGCCTTTTGTTTTTCTTCCGCTGTCATCCACAAATAGTTTGGTGTATATAAAACCGATATTGGGGATGTTGGCACGGACGCGCAGGTCATCGGTTTCGCTATTGGCATAACCTGAAAAATTACTTCTTGCCTGAAGTCCTAATGTAGCAACAAACTCGCTCTTACGAAACATCCCAACGCCTCCGGGATTGACTCCAATTGCTGTAAAATCTGCCCCAAGCGCACCGAATGCACCGGATAGCGCTCTGCCTCTGGAAGAACCGAGAAAAGTTGTTTCAGAATAGCGCAACGCTTCATAAGGTGATTGGGCTAAAGTCCACACACTTACAAATAAAAAGCCCAAAAACAAGCCTAATTTCTTTGAAAAATCAATCATGCCTATATTGTTTATTTACATTATGTATCTATCGTGGAGAGCTTGACCTGCTTCCTCCAGATGGTGAAACACTTCTTGAGCCGCCTCCCCTTGAAGGACTCGACATAGAAGGTGATGAAGAGCGCGAAGGCGCAGAGTAATTTCTACTTGGAGAGGAAGAACGGCTTGGAGTACTTCGCGATGGCGCTGTTCTGCTTGGAGCACTTGAACGACTTGGACTTGTAGAAGGAGCCGTACGAGAAGGTGTACTTCTTGACGGAGCAGCATAATCACTTTTAGGTGGAGTATAAGAGCGTTGCGAAGGAGCAGGAGCTGTATTCCTGCTACCACCTTGCTCATATGATCTTGGAGAGGCTCTCTCAGGGCTCACTCTTGACGGTGAACCGGGAGAAGTATTTTCTCTTCTGGAAGGTGGAGAATACTGACGCTGAGGCTGCGTCCGGCTTGGAGTAGCTTCTCTTGTATCTGAAGGAGCTGTTCTTGAAGGAGCCGGTGCAGTTCTATCCGGTGCTGTATAAGAACGGTTTGGAGCAGTAGTATTGGGTGCTCTTGATGGTACAGCGCTCCTTTCTGCAGGAGCTGTATTTGAACGTGAAGGTTGAGTTCTGGCCGGCTCAACAGTTCTTCCTGATGAAGGTGCAGATCGCGCTACATCTCTTTCAGCAGGTTGATTTACGCTTCTTTCAGTTCCTGAACGGTTTACAGGTGTAGAAGTATTTCGCCCCGCATCAGAAGGCTTGTACTCTTTTACTGGCTTAGTAGTATTGCTGTAATTGTCAATTTTTCGCGATTCAGAACCTGAAGCTCTGGAAGCAGGCTGACTCGTACCTGATCTAACATTGTCCGTATTTACACGGGGTGTATTTTTAATTTCGGCTGTTCTGGCAGAAGCTTTTTCAATAGCAGGGTTAGAAACAACTCTTCCTCCGGTTTTTCCTGATCCGACTTTACCTCCGCCACTATCTCCTGAAGTTTTTCCTCCATCAGAATAAGAGCGCGGTGAATCAGACAATGCAAGTGTTTGGTTGCGTTCATTGTAATAACGCGGGCCGTGATAGGTTCCTCTGCCTCCACCTGATGAACTGTTGTAGGCAGGATTTCCATAATTACCACTTCCGTAGTAGCCATCATGATAGCCATTGTAATAACCGTGATTGTAGCCGTTTAAATAGCCGTTGTAATAACCGTAGTTATAGCCAAACCCTCCGCCATATCCGTATGCAGGATAATAACAGGGTCTATTCCACGAATTTGCGAAATACCAATTGTTCCAGCCCCAGGTATTGCTATAGCCCACAGAAAAAGACCATCCGGGCCTGTACCAATATGAGTTCCATCCAGGTGTGGCCCACCATGAATTAGACCAATGAGGGTTGTAATATCCGTAAATACTCATGCCGGAATAGTAGGGATTATAATCGTAATAATACATATCAACATAAGGGCTGCTGTAATAACCAAAGCCCATATATGGATCATAAAAACGTCTCATTCTCGCTGTATAATAATAATCAGCGGTATTGCCATAATAGTTATTAGTATTGTAGGTATTGCCACTTTGATCTCTGTATGATTCAGTATCATACCCATCAGTGCCATTGTATCGGTAAGGATCATTATTGCGTTTATTATTATTATCGTTATACTCATTTTGATAATAATCTTGCTCTGAATTGTCTTCATAACCTGAATTTTGATCAGATTGAGTGCCAGTATTATCTGAACCGGGCACATAATAAATGTCATCATTTTGTGCCTGAGTGAAAATGCACAATAATGAAAGCAGAAGGATATTGAATATAGTTTTCATGGCTTTATTTTTTTATCTTGATACTTGGACTAAATGATTTTGATTTCGTTTAATGAAGCAATCAATAATTTGCTAATTTTGTTCGCTCACTTCAAATCAAATAGCGTACCAATTTAAGAATATAATGGCAAAAGGAATCAGTAGTAGAGCAGAAGATTACAGTCAGTGGTATAATGATCTTGTTATAAAAGGAGGCCTGGCAGAACATTCTTCTGTGAGAGGATGCATGGTTATAAAGCCCTATGGATATGCCATTTGGGAAAATATGCAAAGTGTTTTAGACAAAATGTTTAAAGACACCGGCCATCAAAATGCTTATTTTCCTTTGTTTATTCCAAAAAGTTTTTTGAGCAAAGAGGCAGCCCATGTTGAAGGTTTCGCAAAAGAATGTGCGGTAGTAACCCATTATCGATTAAAAAATGATCCTGATGGAAATGGAATAATTGTAGATCCTGATGCAAAATTAGAAGAAGAACTGATTGTTAGACCTACCTCAGAAACCATTATTTGGAATACTTATCGAGACTGGATAAAATCATACAGAGACCTTCCATTGAAAATCAATCAATGGGCAAATGTTGTGCGTTGGGAAATGCGTACACGATTGTTTCTCAGAACAGCAGAATTTCTCTGGCAGGAAGGACATACAGCCCACACTACACAACAAGAAGCTGAAGAAGAAACCCTTCAAATGCTGAATATCTACGCGCAATTTGTTGAAGAATATATGGCCATTCCTGTAATCAAAGGACGTAAAAGTGCCAATGAAAGATTTGCCGGAGCATTAGACACTTTGTGTATTGAAGCTCTGATGCAAGATGGAAAAGCATTACAAGCCGGGACTTCTCATTTTCTCGGACAAAATTTTGCCAAGGCCTTTGACGTGAAATTCGCAGCCAAAGAGGGTGGTGAAGAATATGTATGGGCAACTTCCTGGGGCGTTTCTACCAGGCTGATTGGCGCACTTCTAATGGCACATTCAGATGATGAAGGACTAATTATCCCGCCAAGAATAGCACCTGTCCATGTGGTTATTATTCCAATGTTCAACAAGAATCTGCCAGAAATGAATGAAAAGATTCTTGAACAAAGCCTTGGGCTTAAAAAGGAACTGGAAAGTACAATTTATGAAAATGCCCCAATTCGCGTAACGCTGGATGACGATGACACCAAACGTCCCGGATTTAAATTTGCTGAAAATGAACTCAAGGGCATTCCTTTGCGCATAGTAATTGGCCCGAGAGATTATGAAAATGAAGTAGTGGAACTGGCACGCAGGGATACAAAAGCAAAAACTTCAGTTCCGATTAAGGGATTAGCTGCTCATGTTAAAGAACTGCTTGGTACCATGCAAAAAGCAATTTTTGAAAAGGCACAAGCTTTCAGGGATCAAAATATTCGCGAAGCAAACTCTTATGAGGAGTTGAAGCAAATATTAGACACAAAAGGTGGTTTTGTATCAGCACACTGGGATGGTACTGCTGAGACAGAAGACAAGATTAAAACGGAGACCAAAGCCACTATTCGCTGTATTCCATTGGACAACCCACAGGAAGAAGGTAAATGCATACTTAGCGGAAAGCCCTCAAAAGAAAGGGTATTGTTTGCCAGGGCATATTAGAAACACAGACATAGTGGATTATCGCATGTCAAGCGACTTACTTTTTTTCTTACGCTTGATTTCTGCTTTATTGCTGCAGCTTTCGCTATCCCCATAATTAATCTCTCTTTCATCGCGATCTTCTGTATTCAGATTTTCTTTTCCAGCTGAAGGCCAGCGACAATTGAGCGCATAGGTCAGGAACTCATCAATTTCGGCAGTATAAACAGCAGCCTCTCTATCAGAACCATTTGCCGATCCTCGAACTGCAAATACATCATCCCATACGAAATTCATATCTGCTTTTCCATCGATCAATTCATAAGTGCGGTTGAGTGACCAGGTAAATGAAGTTGACTCGTCAACAGTAAAAAGCAGTTCAGAGGCAGTAAGCTTATATGTTGGATTTTCTTCAGCATTTCTGCCTGAATAACTCACTTCCAAATTGCCTTCAACTTTATAATCGTTCACATAAAAATTTTGTGGGTTGACAGTGATTTTTGCCCCACTTTCGCTGAAAGCCTTGTCAATGATCATCACCACACTTCCTCTTCTATTAATATTGTATCGACCCTCGCAATTTTCTTCTCCAAAATCCAAAGTAACAGTAACGGGATAATTTTCACCATCTCTACTGAAATTACTGCACTCATCAATATCCTGGGTTTTTCCTTCTGCAATTTTCGCATTGTAATAGGCCTGTCTAAACAAATCATGTACTGTTGATTGGGCAATCGTATGATCAACAGCAGGTGTGTTAGAGCGGTTTTCTTTCCATTTTGTACAAGATGGGAGTACTAAAAGAATTGTGAAAACACTTAACAAAGAAAGGTTTACAAATTTCATGGCTGGTTAGATTAAGATTTATGATAATTGCTTGCAAATGTAACGAATATTCAAGATTTATTCTCAAAAAACATTATTTATTTTTAGGTAAAATCACATACTATAAAAAGCTTGTTTTTCAATGATTCTGTAAGTGTTTTTATAACAATGCTAAAACTCAAAATTTTAGGTTGGGCTCTTGATTATCCTTAATTTTGCAGCTGAAAAATAGAATTATGCCAAAGAAAGACAAAATACTGATCTTGGGAGCAGGAGGCCAAATTGGAACTGAATTGTGTTTGTCTCTAAGAAAAAAAATGGGAGATGACAATGTTGTTGCTTCTGATATTAAAGCACTGACAGGAGAAAATTTTGAGGCAGGCCCGGTTGAACAAATAGACATTATGGATGCCGAAAAACTGGCTGAAGTGATCAAGCGCCACGATATTACCCAGATATATCATCTGGCAGCTATACTTTCTGCAGTGGGCGAAAAAAATCCCAGACTGGCCTGGGAAATCAATATGAACGGATTGCTGAATGTTCTGGAAGTAGCAACAGATTTAAACATAAAAAAAATGTTTTGGCCCAGTTCTATTGCTGTATTTGGAAAAAGAACACCTATTAGCCAATCGAGCCAATACACGGTAACAGATCCACATACTATTTACGGCATTTCTAAATTGGCCGGTGAGCGTTGGTGTCATTATTATTATCACAAGAAAGGTTTAGATATAAGAAGCTTGCGCTATCCTGGTTTAATCAGTTATAAAGGAGCACCGGGTGGTGGCACCACAGACTGGGCAGTAGAAATTTTTCACGAAGCCTTAAAAAACAAACGATATACCTGCTTTCTGGAAGCTGATAGTTGCTTGCCCTATATGCACATGGAAGATGCCATTAAAGGCACTTTAGACCTGATGAATGCTCCTGTTGACAGGCTGAGCGTACATTCCAGCTACAATATTTCAAGTATGTCATTCACCCCGGAAGATCTTACTCAGGAAATTCAAAAATACATTCCCGAATTTGAAATTTCATATGAACCGGATTACCGAAGGGAGATAGCGCGGAACTGGCCGGCCAGTATTGACGATACTTATGCTAAAACCGACTGGAACTGGCATTGGAAATGGGATATTTCTGCTACTACTATTAATATGTTAGAGGAACTCAGTAAACAACTGAATATCAAAAAACCAGAGTTGCTCAGGCAAGGAGGCGTTGACGCATAAGCTCATATAGGATCATCCCGGCAGAAACCGATACATTCAGCGAATCAAAATCGCTTTGCATGGGAATTTTAAATAAATAATCGGCAGCTTCTTCTACTTTTCGGGAAAGTCCTTTGTCTTCAGAACCCAGAACTATTGCAAGTGGAATTTTCATATCAAGTTCGTGTAGGTTTTTGTTCCCTTTGATATCAGCAGCTATTATTTGCAGGCCATTGAGTTTTAATAGAGCAATGGCTTCATCTAAAAACCTGGCACGACAAACAGGAAGTGTATTCAGTGCTCCGGCAGATGCTTTTATAGCGTCTCCTGTAATTAATGCACCGCCTTTTAATGGGGTCACAATGGCATCAACACCGCAGCATTTTGCTGTACGGGCAATAGCTCCAAAATTCCCAACATCACTCACATGATCCAGCACAATAAAGAGCGGGTCTCTTCCTTCACTGTAGGCCTGGTCAAGGATGTCCTGGATTTGGTAATATTTAATCTGGCTGAGAATACCAAGCATGCCTTGGTGATTAGCAGTACAAAGTTTGTTTAGTTTTTGAACTGGCACTCTTTGAACCGGAATATCCTGTTCCCTGCCTATTTTCTCAACCTTGCTTGCTTCAGCTCCTTTGGCTCCTGAGGACAGAAAAATTTTTTCAAAAGACTGCCCCTCCTGCAATGCTTCTAACACAGGATGCCGACCAAAAACAAGGTGTTTTTTCTTTAAGGCCAAATTATTGTGCTTTTGCAAAATATTCCTGTAGGCTACTGAATTTTTCATTCAATTCAGCTTCCAGGTCTTTGTCTCCATTGGATCTCGTAATACGAATAAGCTCCTGGAAAACAGCAATGGCTTGTTGCATATTTCGCTTGGCCTTGGGGTCATAGGTTCCAACAACATCTGAAGCATGCTTTAACTCCTGCTCGTAAACTTCTGACAATTGCTTGATCAAAAGACGTGCTTTTTCTGCATCACCAGCCTGGTAATAGAGTTCAGGAAACTTGATCATAAATATATTGTAAGGCACGTTAGCTTCTGGCATAACTTCCATACAACGGTCGAGCACTGCTAATGCTCTTTCTTTATCTCCTTTATCTAACAAAGCAGCAGCCAGACGGGCATAATTGCTGCGCAGGTTCATGGTCATTCTCAATATATTTTCATTGAGATAGATATCCTGATCGGGATAAGTAAAGTTGATTGTTTGACCCGGACTCACTGATTCAGCAACAATATCTGCTTTAAGTTCAGGCACTGTTTTACCAAATTTGTATGCTACAGCATCAATATCCTCTCCACCCTCTACAGTATAAGATTTCTGAATTTTGCGTTCGATTCCACCCAGTTTAAATTTATCCATCACATTATCATACATGATTTCAGTAGCAACATAACCACTTTGCCCATCGCTGCTCTTTTCGCTTACGGGCACAATTTGATAAGCCAGACCTTCTAACTGGAAAAATTTCTGTAAGCCTAAGTATGCACTCGGGCTGACTGATACCGCAAAATAAATGGGGCGTTCCATGAAAT
Organism: Chitinophagales bacterium; assembly: GCA_040877935.1. Lineage (NCBI taxonomy): Bacteria > Pseudomonadati > Bacteroidota > Chitinophagia > Chitinophagales > Chitinophagales bacterium. Next base: position 90,737 of record JBBDNB010000048.1, on the reverse strand, counting down.
TAGAAGCGATAATGTCCAAAGTGATCAAATCATTTTTCAGCACATTGTTTTTATTCAAATTCCACGTTAGCTCAGTTTCAATTTTATTATAGAACTCGGGGGGCACCATTTTCTGCTTCACCGCTTCTACAGAATCTACAGATATCTTGAGTTTTTTGGCAGGAAGGTAATTGACTTGCTCTCCACTCTGTATGGTTACTTTAGTGCGGCTATCATCACTTGCAATAAACCCAACAATATCTTTTAATTCATAATAACGGTCTGCCGGTAGTTTTTTAGCATCATAATAACGCGTGACATCCCTGTTGCTACCCAAATATTTTTCTGTTGTGTGAATCAATTTCACAGCTTCGGCATCATTCATCTTTTTATGCAAGTGATCAATATACCAATCTACGCCAAGCAGACTCAAATTCACTACTCGGATATCTGTTCGGATTCCCTCTACCTCCTGCGCATACCAAAGCGGGTAGGTATCGTTGTCTCCTTGCGTAAACAAAATTGCATTGGGTTTACAGGATTCCAGGTAATCAATAGCAAAATCGAGAGCAGTGGTACGCCTTGACCGATCGTGATCGTCCCAGTTTTCAGCAGCCAGTAGAACAGGGATTATCAAACAAATGGCCAGCGAACCGGCAAGAGCTGTTTTAGCAGGAATTTTTTCTTTTAAAAATTCATACAGTGCAAGCACTCCAAAACCAATCCAAATAGAAAAAGCCACGAATGAACCTACAAGTGTATAATCCCTTTCCCTGGGTTCAAAAGGCGGTGAATTAAGAAAAACTGCCTGCAAAATACCGGTAAATAAAAATAAACCCATTAAAATAGCTGCATCCCAGGGATCCCGTTTATATTGATAGTATAAACCCAAAAGTCCTAATAAAAGCGGAAGGAAATAATATAAATTTCGGCCTTTATTTTCTTTTTGATAATCAGTTAAATTATCTAAGGGGCCAATTCTGTACTGATCAATAAAAGGTATTCCAGAAATCCATTTACCATTGTTATTGTCATAGCGGCCTTGGATATCATCCTGTCTTCCTGTGAAATTCCACATAAAATAACGCAGGTACATAAAGCCTAATTGATAATTCACGAAAAAGCTAATATTATCCCTGAAAGAAGGATCCTCTCCTTTTTCAAGTCCCAGCATAGCATTATATGCTCTTGCGTGGCGTTCATCCTGCCAGGATCCCAGGCGGGGAAAAAACATTTTATCTTTTTCTGCAAACTTATAATCAACACGCTCTCCAATAACTATGTATTTTTCTTCACCCTGATGGTATTTGTTCCCTTTTTTCTCAATATCAGTTGGATAAGCATTGTGATGTGGTCCATACAGCAAAGGACGATCTCCATATTGTTCCCTGTTCAGGTAGGAATTGAGTCGAAATAAATTTGAAGGCTCATTCATGTTAATAGGCGTATCTGCATGTGCCCTGATCATTACAATGGCATAGGTTGAATAGCCAATCATCAATACCATCAAGGATAATAAAGCTGTATTGACCAATACCATTTTCTTGCGAGTGGTGTACATCAAAGCTGCAACGAAAAGTGCGACAATTGCAAGCAGCACAAATATTGCCCCGCTGCCAAATCCAAACCCAAGCGTATTGACAAAAAACAGATCCGCCTTAGCTAAAATGGTTGTTAAGCTGAGCACAACACCTACATATATAAACATTTGCACCAGAAAACCACCTGTGAAAGCAAGTAGCACACCTATCCAGGTACGGGTTTTAAATCTGCGGTAATAATATAAAATCCCCATAGCTGGCATTGCAAGCAAACTCAAAAGGTGTACTCCAACAGATATACCCAGCATTAAGGCAATAAAAACCAGCCAGCGGTCACGTGTTTTCTCATCTTTGGCCTGATCCCATTTTACCATCAGCCAAAAAACCAGCATGATGAAAAATAAAGAAAGGGCATAAACTTCGCCTTCGACTGCAGAAAACCATACCGTATCGAGAAAAGTACAGGAAAGACCTGCAACCAAACCGGCAGCAATTACAGAGAATACTTGATTTTTATTGGGTTCTTCACCCTTAAACACCAGCTTTTGAGCAAAATGAGTGGTTACCCAAAACAGGAAAAGAATGGCAAAAGCTGTGGAAAGCCCCGACATGAAGTTTATGGTATAGGCCACCCAGGAAGGATCGGGCGCAAAAAGTGTAAATATCCTGCCCAACAGAAGAAAAAACGGAGCACCTGGCGGGTGAACTACCTGTAATTTATATGCGCCAGCTATAAACTCTCCACAATCCCAAAAACTTGTAGTGGGTTCCAGTGTCAATGTATAGGTAATGAGTGCAACCAGAAAGACCAGCCACCCAACAATTGTATTCAGTTTCTTGTATAAATCCATGCAGTATGATTGTTTAATATGCGGGCAAATTTAAGTAAATATAGCTTTAGATTATTCTACAAAATGTTAAAGCATCATTACTCCCTCTATTTTTGATATTTCCATATATTTTTGAATAATTTCACCGGCAGAGTTTGCATTTTCTTTAACGGTAATACTTACATATTTCCCCTTAGAAGATGTTTTTATATCAATTTGGGCAGCATCGTCAAATTCCTTTTCTATCAGTGCTATCTTTCGATTGTCACCCTTAAAGATGAATTTGTACATATATTGTCCCGGCCATTCCTGCAATTCAAGTTTTTCCCTTAAGCTTTTAAAAGCATCCTCTTTCATGTTATCTTCCTCCGGTTAATTGTTGTTTTAGTTGCTGTGCCTCTTTAAAATTCGGATTCATCTGTAGGGCATTGTTTATATAAGCAAGTGCTGTATTTCTGTCATTTAAATTTGCATAGCAGATTGCCAAATAATAATAGGCAGTTGGGTTAGGCCTACTCTTAACCATGCCGTTAAAAGCATTGATAGCATTGTTGTAATCTTTGAGATTGAGGTAAGAAAGTCCGGCAATATTATATGCCTGAATCAAAGACCGGTCTAATTTCAACGCATTCCCGGCTGCACGTGCAGCATTCTTAAATTCACCTGTATCAAAATAAACACGTGCCATAGCCTGATAAACAGTTTCATTACCCTTGTGTACTTCTATATAGTTTCTGAAATGTTTAATAGCTTGCTGATTATTGCCCGCATTCAATGCCTGAAAACCTTTGTAATCTTCATTGGATGGCCTTCTGACTACAGCAGCAAACACTGCTTTACCAACACCGGCTGTGTAAAGTATTTCTTCATTAGGATAAGTGCCATTGGTCAATTGAGAAGGAGGGATATAGATGTTCTGCCAAATAGCAATATCCCAGGGGTCTTCACTTCGCTGATTATAGCGACTGTATTGCAACTGGACGATATCTCTGTCCGGAAGTTTTCTGGGTTGTCCTTCAAAGCCGCGAATATACCTGAGGTTTCTTTCGGCATTGGTGCGCATTAAAAGTGGTTCGGTACGGTTGAAAATGTTTTCATTTTCCTCTAACCATCTCAGGCAATTCTTCAGACTTGTACCGTAATAATCCATTTCGTATTTTCCGTAGGCACCTTCCGTTCCCCCAACAAACTCATTAAAATAAACTACTCCATATGGATGGTGGGCAATAAGGTACTTAAGTGGCAAAAACGACAATACTACAAATGCCGCTAGTGCAACCCCTTTTATTGCTTTTGCTTTAAAACTTGTAAATAAGCCATACCAACCTAATGCAGAAAGTGCTAATAAAGAAGGCAATACAAACAAAACATGTCGCAAACCACCATATACATTTGCTTCTTTGTAAATGATGTACGCTATGGGGAAAATTAGAGTAAACAGCAGGATGAATAATACAAAGTGATTCCATTTTTCTTTATTTAGCCATGCCATAGGTAAAAAAATAATCAGCCCTAAAAGCGTGACTAAAGGAGTTGTAATCCCAATATATTTGAGCAAATAATACCAAGGAAGTTGTGAACTAGGAATCATTTCGCCTTCAAATATCTGGCCAATGGATGTGCTGAAATTAGAAAACTCACTTAAGGATTTAAACGGTGCAGAAAATGGAGCTTCAATACCATAAGGCCAAAAGACCAAACCTAAAAAGTATCCTGCAATCAAAATTGGAATAATATATTTTGAGTATGTTTTGATATTGTTAATGAAAATTTGACTTCCTATTTTTTTTACTCCAGTTTTCATTAATAAATCCACAGCAGCAAAAAGCCCCAGGTAAGCAAAAGAAAGCAACCCCCCAGCTCTGATGCTTAGCGGAAGTGCTAGGCTCAGGGTCAATAAAACCAATGATTTTTTCGATGGAATAGGCATTTCCCTAAAAAAGCGAATCATTGCATAAATATTGATGATATATGCAACTGCAAAAGGCGCATCTTTAAGGTTGTTTATCATGTGACCTGTATATCGTGGAAGAGCCAAACCAAATAACAGCATTACTAAAAAAGCTCCAGTCCATCCCGCACCCGCACTTCGAACGACCAATGCAGTAAAAAACATACCAATTACACCAAAGAGTGCACTTACCACATGTCGTAGATTAAACAAATCCGTAAATGGCAAGGCACGATAAAGCAATTCACATATATTGTCTATACTTTGTCCATACAAATAATTATTCCCATCTTTTGTAATAATGCCTGTTGTTGCACTGGTTTTGTCCTGAAACCCTGAAGTGTAATACTTCATAACCCGTTTGGCTTGTGCAGAATGTACATATTCATCACCAGTCACACCATAATCAAAACTAATTGCCGGGTATAAAATCAGAAATAATGCAAATAATACAAAAGTGCCTTTCTTGAATATATTCTCGTCTAATTTCATTTCTTAATCGTTGTCATATTTTTTATCAATGATAAAATCAGGGCGATTCCTTGTTTGATCATGAATGCGCCACACATATTCTCCAATAATACCCAACATCAACATAATCATTCCTCCAATCATCAGGTTGAGCACCATGAGTGAAGCCCAGCCCATACTCTCGGGATTGTCTTTTAAATAACGATTTATAATAATAAAAATCATATAAACTAACCCGCCCACAGCTGTTAATGCACCAAACAAGGACATGAGTCGGATAGGCAAATAAGATGTATAAATCAAACCATCAATAAACACTTTAACCTTTCTCCACAAATGGTGTTGAGATTTACCAATTTTCCTGGGCAATCTTTTATACGGCATATATTTAACATTATAACCCATCCAAAGCACATCACCCTGCAAGAAACGATTACGCGCATTTATACTATTCATTTGATTTACAGCTCTGCGACTCAAAATATAAAAATCAAAACCACCTTTTGGCATTCTTGGATTTCCAATTCGCATTAAGAAGTAGAAAAACTTAGAGGTATTATCTGCAATAAAAGAATCTGCCCGTTCTTTTCGATAGCAAATTATTATGTCATTACCCTTTTCCCATTCTCTAATAAATTTTGGAATGTCGTATATAGGCTCTTGTAAATCAGCAGACATTTTAATAGCAACATCTCCCTTCGATTTAATCAAACCACATTGAACAGCACTAATTTGTCCCCAATTCCTAGACAACTTAAAAACTCTAACTTGTTTGTCTCTTTCCCTTAATTCTAAGAGTTTATCTATAGATCCATCATCAGATCCATCATCTACAAATACAATTTCATAATTGAAATCGCTCAGTTCGTTTTTAAAAAGCGTAGTGATTTGTTCGTAAGTTGGCTCTAACGAATCTTTATTTCTGAAGACTGGGATTACAAATGAAATAAGTTGCATAGTAATAATTTTTACAAAAATAACATTTTACCAAACTCAACCTAAGTTGATTTTCAAAGCTCATACTCTCTACATACATTTTACACTGATTTTAATGCTGTATGTTCTCATTTAAGTCTTTCTTTATTAGATTCGCCAATTAATCATTTAACATATTGATAGATGGAAGAAAATACAACACAAGACAAATATGTACATGGAATGGATTGGGGACAAGGTGAAGTCTCCTTATCTGATCTGAACAACTACAGAAAATATCAGTATGATTTAGTAGCCAAGTATGTTGGTAAAGAAATTTTAGAAGTTGGAAGTGGGTCAAGGGGATTTACTAAACAAATTCTTAATGAAAATGCTGATCTAAATAAAATAGTCTCCATTGAACCTTCCGTTCAGCTTCATAAGCTATACAAAGACAAATATCCTTTCCCGGACTTTGTCAGCTCTGCATGCAAAGATATATTTGAATTAGATGCTTCTGATTTTGGCACTTTTGATACCATTTTCTTTATTCATGTATTGGAACATATCGAAAAGGATAAAGCTGCTCTTGACCATACCCATAGTTTACTTTCAAAAGATGGCTATGTACTTATAGAAGTTCCTGCATTGCAATGGTTATTTTCAGGCCATGATGAAATGTTAGGGCACTATAGACGCTACAACAAATCCATGATGAAAAACATTATTGATCCTAATAAATATGATATCGTCAAATTATGGTACCAGGATCCAATTGGGGTGCTCGGTTCCTTGTTTTTTTTCAAGTTGAGAAAAATCAAGTTGAAAAGTGATCAAGGCAGGGATTTAGTTTCTAAACAAGGTGGAATTTATGATAAGTATATTATTCCTTTTGAGAAACAAATTGAAAAATTTATAACGTTTCCATTTGGGCTTAGCTTAACAGCTGTATTAAAGAAAAAATAGTTGAGCTGAAGTTAAAACAATCATACGGTTGGTTTCTTCTAAATGAATTGTCTATTCATAATCAAATCTCTTTAAGTTTTCTATAGCTATTTTATTGAAAGTTTGTATTTCATTTTCAGATAAAATTGTTAAATACTTACCCTTGTTGGTAGAGTCTAAGTTTTCAAATGTCTTTTTCTTCCATTTCATATTTGATACAGGCTCATCATTGAATGCTTTTTGGTTATAGCTCAGCATTTTCTTTTCAAAATTTACCTCTAAAAAATCGCATACCTTACTTAAAATCATTTTTGGCTTACTAATTAAGTCTTCATACCTGATTGTAAGCGAATCATTATGCATAACAAAGTTTTCGATTTTTGTAAGATTCTCGTTCCATTCTTTTGCTATTTCACTAATTTCAAATGAAACATTTGGTATGTATTTTAAAGACTGGTCTAATTCTTTGATCTTCATATAAGAGCAGGCAACATCTCTTCCGTCTCTTACTATATGTATATATTTTGCCCGTGGTGCTATTTTTTGAATTTCATCTAAATGGTGTATGTAATAGTTGTTTTTATCACCTATAATCAATTTGTTTTTGCAATAAAACTTATAAATACAGTCAATTATTTCAATATAACTGCCTGGAGCATTCTTAAGAATATATTCCTTTAATAACTGCCTGTCCATTTCCCAATATTCAATTTTTTTTGAACTGAGGACATCATCTAAAAAAACATCTAATTTTTCAATATTCTCTGAATCCGATATGTTCCAATCTCTATATTTTTCATGCCACCATTGTAAAAAACCGGATTCAGGAGGAACTCCGATCAAAGAATGGCTATTTAACATTAACCTAAGCAAGGTTGTACCAGACCTCGGGTTTCCTAATATAAAAAAGTCCATATAATGTAATCCTGTTGTATTGTTATTTCAATGTTATTTTACGCTCTAAAATAATTAAAAAAGGAACACAAGTTTAGGTGGATTTAAAGTTTCAGTGTCATTTTTAGAGATGGCCGTTCTGACAAATGGCATGGTCACTGGCTTTAATTCTGTAAGTTCTTACTCATTTTAGTTATATTAGATGATCATTAGTTTTAATTATGTGTAGAGCAATTTCATTTATTTTATTTGCTATGTATTGTTTCACGCCTTGTGTAGTGGCCCAAAACAACTTCACTTCTGAAGGTACATCATTCCATTTTGCCTACCTTCAAAACAGAACATTACTAACAGGAGATGTATCGGATTTTTATCACAACGACATTACTTTATGGGTTTATATTAGCAATACAAGCCAAACAGAAACAGCCCATATTGAATTAAACTTCAGCGGTGGGAATAGTTTACTTTCATACATCAACAACCAAGCACATGTTACTTCATTGGGTAATAACCAATTTAGTATTGATCCAGGTAAGGTTGGAGAATTTGAGTTAAAACCCACAGCCTTTACATCTTATTCAAGGCAAGAAAGAGATGTAAGAAACATTCAGTTGATGTTTAATGGCTATTGCCAAAATAAAGTGATTGAGGTTCTTTCAATTCCTAATGCAAATACAAATGAAATTCCATTAAGTGTATATGCAGAATCAAGACAAGCATACAGCCGCGATCAAAGTTTAATATTACCAGACAAATCTTTAGGAACAAATTATATTGTAAGCACGCATTATTCTGATGGATTACTTGATGGAATGAATAGAGCTCATGGTGGGAGTAATCCACCATGGGGTAATAAAGGTGGGCCATGTGAAATTGGTATAGCGGCTATTGAAGACAATACTGAAATAGAATTTAGAGTGCCCACTCATGCATACACCAACAATAATAATGGAATAGTCAATTCTAATGTAGGAATGATGCCAGGCAATTATACCGGAAACCTAACGCTTTATTCCAATTGTTTTGGCAGTAATTCAAACAATTTCAGCATAGGATCTACATATACTTTTTTGTTGAATAAAGGTGAATCGCTTCAGATTCAGGGCGATAGTATAGATTTGAGCGGCACAGAGGTTCGTTCCGTAAACGGAAAGAAAATTGCTGTATTTGGTGGAAGTATGGCCTCTGCAATACCCGGTGATTCAATACACGTTAATGGGCAAGGTAATTGGGATCATTTATATGAACAAATCTATCCGGTAGAAAGCTGGGGGTGTACGTATATTTCAACGCCATTTCAAAATGCAGCTAGTACTGATTATTTCAAAATAGTAGCCAGAGAAGCTGACACTGAAATAGAAATTAATGGTGAATATCTGGTTTCTCAATCAACAGGAAACAATATCAATCTCAACAAAGGGGAATATGTAATTTTAGGATACAACCCATCCCAAACATCAGGAATACCCGGTAGCGCTGAAATAGTTGAATTGCCACTAAGCAGTTTTAATTTAAGCGCAATAAAAACGCCAATGTATATCAGAGGTACAAATCCTATTTCGGTAACTCAATTTAGCGCCTCTCTAAATCCAAATAATACCAATTCGCAAATAGGGCCGAGTATGCTTTATCTTTCAGCATTAGATCAAATGATATCAAATACTACTGCTGCTATAATGCCCCATGCAAACAACAACAATGGCAAACAAGACTTTCTTACAATCATCACAATTTCTGACGGCACATCAAATAATGGAATTTTATTGAACAACGCTCCTTTAAATGGTACCTGGAATTCAGTACCTGGTACAAACTATGAGTTTATACAAGTTGATGTAACCAATTCAACTACCCAAGCTCAGTATCATGATATTGATGATACGAAAACTGAACCAGGATTTATAGCTACAATTTACGGACATGCCTTTGCTGAAGCTTATTCTTACAATGCAGGTGTAATCACATATCCATTCATTACTTATCATGATTCAACAGTTTGCATAGGAGATACTTTGCAACTTCATGCTCGTTCAGGCATTTCATGGTTGTGGCAACAAATCAATGGCAATGATTATCTCTCTTGCGACACTTGCCAAAGTCCTTTTATTGCTCCTGATTCAAATGCTACTTATGTGGTACACACCTTCGATTCAATTAATTGTGACAGAATCGATACTGTCGATGTATTTGTAGAACCCTGCTGCAATATCGACCCGGAAATTTCCGCTTTTGATTCCACCTATTGCCTTGGTGATACCGTTATCAGAGTTTTTACCGGTGGAGCTTTTGCCCATCTTTCTTTAAATGGAACTGTCTTTGATACCGTTGCCATGCCCCATGTTTATGAGGTTCCTGTTGCCAGTCTTTCCGCTGATTCCTTTGAGCTTTGTGCCATTGTCTTTAATGCCGACACTTCCTGCTCCGATACGGTCTGCACTAATTTTTATGTCTCCGCCTTTGCTTCTGATTCCCTTATCGTTGAAGCTACCGATGCAAACTGCCAAGGCTCAGATGACGGCACACTCTCAATCGTGGTTTCAGGTGGGTCAGCCCCTTATTTTTACCAGGGCGATACCTTACTTGTTGACACGCTGCTCCTAACTGATCTATCTCCAGGCATTTATTCAGATACCATCATGGATGCCTTTGGCTGTCCTGCTTTTTTCTCAGATTCTATTTCCGAACCTGACCCACAGCTTTTGTGGCTTGACGCCATGGATATTTCATGCTTTGGTGCACAGGATGGCATGGCTTCTGCTGAATTTATCAATGCCACAGGAACCGTGGTATATGAATGGACGGGCGGCCTTGTTGGAGATACCATTTCCGGTCTTGATGCTGGAACATATTCTGTAACAGCAACTGACCAGAACGGCTGTACCTTCATTGACAGCATAGAAATTTCTGAACCTGATCCCGATACCATTTCTGTTGATGTTATCGATGCGCCCTGTTTTGGTGAAGATGGTTCTGCAACTGTCAACCCATCGTTCGGAAACCCTCCTTACTCCTACTTGTGGAGCGACAGCAGTACCGATCCTTCCGTAAGCCTTCCGGCTGGGGATTATTCCGTTACCGTTACCGATTCTTCCGGCTGTGGGCAATTGGGACTATTTAGCATAAATGAGCCTGATGAGTTAACTTTCACCTCTCTTTCAACCAATATCGAATGCTTTGGAGACAGTAATGGAGCCATCAACATTTTTGTTAATGGAGGAACAACACCTTACACATATCAATGGGATTCAAATTCGGTAGTTGGCAGTAATCCAACAAACTTAACTTCGGGAATATACAATTTCTCAATTACAGACAGTAACGGCTGTGAAGTTTTTGGTTCTGACACCATATCTGAACCCGATTCTTCTTTAATAGTTCTTACTTTTTCAACAGATGCAACATGTCACGGTTCTAATGACGGCACACTCTCAATCGTGGTTTCAGGTGGATCAGCCCCTTATTTTTACCAGGGCGATACCTTACTTGTTGACACGCTGCTCCTAACTGATCTATCTCCAGGCATTTATTCAGATACCATCATGGATGCCTTTGGCTGTCCTGCTTTTTTCTCAGATTCTATTTCCGAACCTGACCCACAGCTTTTGTGGCTTGACGCCATGGATATTTCATGCTTTGGTGCACAGGATGGCATGGCTTCTGCTGAATTTATCAATGCCACAGGAACCGTGGTATATGAATGGACCAGCGGCCTTGTTGGCGACACCATTTCCGATCTTGATGCTGGAACTTATTCTGTAACAGCCACTGACCAGAATGGCTGTACTTTCATTGACAGCATAGAAATTTCTGAACCTGTTCCGGATACCATTTTAGTTGATGTTATCGATGCGTCCTGTTTCGGTGAAGATGGTTCGGCAACTGTCAACCCAACATTTGGGAACCCTCCATATACCTACCTTTGGAGCGACAGCAGTACTGCCCCTTCCGTAAACATTCCGGCAGGGGATTATTCCGTTACAGTACTGGATTCCTCAGGTTGTGGGCAATTGGGTGTCTTTAGTATTTCTGAACCTGGAGAAATTATAATAGCGGCACAACTGAACGATGTCAATTGTATTGATGACAGTTCCGGCAATATCATATTGTCCGTAATTGGTGGAAATGGCAGCCCTTATTCCTTTACCTGGAACCCCAATGTATCCGCCAATGACACGGCCAGCTCACTGGCAGCCGAGGATTATTCCGTCACCGTTAGTGATCAAAACGGATGTGAGACCGACAGCAGCTTCTCCCTGAATGAAGCTCAGCCTTTGGAACTGACCGCAACCACTACCGATCTGCTATGCTATGAAGATTCATCTGGCAGTATCGTTGCAAATGTACCAGCCGGAACCCCTCCTTATGATTTTACTGTCACTGACAATGGTCTTGATTTTGTACACGATCCCAATGGACATTTCAATAGTCTGGCAGCAGGTACCTACGACCTTGCCGTTCTTGACAGCAATGGCTGTACAGATACTATCTCGGTGGTTATAGGTCAGCCCGCCCCCCTTTCCTCCCTCTTTGAAATCCAGAACGCACCCTGCAAAGGCCAGGCGCAGGGGCAGATTATCATTTCAAATGATGGCGGCACACCAGCCTATACTTTTGAACTTTCTTCGGGAGCATCAAACAACAACGGAATATTTAGCAACCTAAGTGCAGGTGACTATTCACTGAGCATCACCGATGCCAATGGCTGTCTTTTGACAGATTCCTTTACCATCAACGAGCCGGATACTGGTTTCAGCATAAGTGTCTCCCCTGAATACGACACACTCAAAACAGGTGAGACCATTGTCCTGCAAACTTCAGTAAACCAGGATGGCATCTTCACATACAGTTGGGAACCTGCCGGTGACTTGTCATGTGACGATTGTCCTGCCCCTGAATTTACAGCCCTAAATTCCACTGAATTTACCGTTGTGGTATTGAATGAGGACAGTTGTTATGACGTAGGTACAGCTGTGCTGATCGTGGAGCCCTACAATATATTTATTCCAAACGCTTTCACACCCAATGGCGATGGGGAGAATGATTTCTGGGAGCTGTTTGGTGATCTGGAAGGTATAAAATATTTCCGCGTACTTCTTTTTGACCGTTGGGGAGAGAAAATATTCGAAAGTAACGATCCTAATTTCCAGTGGGACGGAACCTACAAAGGCGAACTGCTCCCTCCCGATGTATTTGCCTGGCGATTCAGTATGGTCTTTAAGGATGGCCGTTCTGACAAATGGCACGGCTCGCTGACTTTGATCCGGTAGTTGTCAATAAGCATACTCCAACCTCATAATCTTATCCTATTCCAATCAATATACCTACCCATAGGTATTGTACCAATTGTCTCACAGAGCTACTTTTGCCCTGTAATTAGAATAAGTCTAAATAAACAAAAACCAAAATTATGATGAATCAATTAAAAACAAACTTTTTATTTCTAGCGATGCTCGTTTTGAGTGCATCCACTTTTTTGACATCCTGCAACAAGGATGATGAGGACGAAGATACTTCTTACGATGTACCCTCTACTTATGTATTTACAGATGCTGAAGGCAGAAACACTGTAAGCTATACCGGTCAGACTGAGCGATTGGATATGGTTGCTGAAATCACAAGCTACTTAAAAACTGGAAACAACGGTGCGCAATTGGATGCGGACAAAATCAAGGAAATGTACAGAAACATTGGCGACCACTACAGCGCGAGCAATTTAAATGGTTCTACCAAACAAATTTTCGACAAAATTGCGCCTTCCGTACAGTCAAAATTTGATGAATATGCAGACGCCATCGAGCAAGCAAGTTTGTCTTCTGATGCTGCTGCTGACGGAACCGCTGGTGTTGCCGACAATGGAGAAAAACAATACCTATTAGATGAAAACGGCTATGAATTCACACAGTTGATCGAAAAAGGTTTGATGGGCGCATTGATGTATTATCAAGGTACTTCTGTTTACCTCGGTGATGGAAAAATGGATGTGGACAATTCTGGTCCTGCTGATGAAGCTGCCGGAAAATATTACACTACAATGGAGCACCATTGGGATGAGGCTTTCGGTTATTTTGGTGTGCCAACAGATTTTCCTCAAAGCAAATCTGATCGTTTTTGGGGTAAATACTGCGATGGAAGGGATGAACTTTTGGGCAGTAACCAAAAAATCATGGACGCTTTCTTAAAAGGAAGAGCTGCTATTTCCAATGACGATTTAACTACCCGCGACAATATGATTACCGATATCAGAAATGAGTGGGAATTGGTTGTTGCCGGAACTGCAATCCACTACCTGAACGATGCGCGTGGCAATACCGATCCTGTAACCAGAAACCACCAATTGTCTGAAGCTTACGCATTTATTTTCTCCCTGAAATTCAATGAAGGTGGTAAAGTTACCAATGCACAGGTAGATGGCTGGCTTGATGATTTAGGCGACAACCTATACGCTACAACTGATAATGATTTGACTACAATTAGAGATGAAATTTCAAGCGTATATAGCTTGGATGATGTAAAAGCAAACTTGTAAAAAATATTTCAACAATGAATGAAAGCAAAAAAACTATAACAGTTTTGTTTCATAACAATCAATGGCGGACTTTTGGTCTGCTATTGGTTTTTATGGGCATTACTTTCTTACTGCCCTCTTGCGGCAATAAAGACGGTGATAACAATGGTGATGATTTTGATCGGCAAGCCATGCTGGAGAATTATGCAGACAACCTAATATTGCCTGCTTACCAGCATTTCGAGCAAAAAGTGGATAGCCTGGAAACGGTATTGAATGCCTTTTCCAATAACCCAAGCACACAGGCTTTGGCGCTGTTGCAAACCACTTTTCTAAATACTTACAGAAGTTGGCAAAATGTCGAATTGTATGAATTTGGCCCTGCAGCAGAAGTGATTTTGCGCTCCAATGTCAATACTTTTCCTACCGATGTATTTATAATTGACAAAAACATCAGCGAAGGAAGCTATGATTTGGACATTCCCTCAAATATCAAAGCCAAAGGACTTCCTGCAATGGACTACCTACTTTTCGGATTGGGTGAAGACAATACTGAAATATTGGAATATTACACCACAGATGCCGATGCGGCAAATCGCTTGCAATATTTAGAAGATGTTTTTGGAGATATTTCCACCAGAACCACCTCTACCATTGACAAATGGGACAATTACAGATCTACTTTTGTAGGGGCAACAGGAACGGATATCGGAAGTTCTACCAGTCTTTTGATCAATGAATTCAATTTTGAATTCGAGTTGACTAAAAACCCAAGAATTGGAATTCCACTGGGCGCAAAATCATCTGGTCAGGCATTACCCGGAAATGTAGAAGCCTATTACAGCGGCATTTCCAAAGAATTGGCACTGATTAATTTACAAAACATAGTCAATGTATTTCGGGGCAAGGCTTTTAATTCCAGTCAAACTGGACCGAGCTTAGAGAGCTATTTAGATCAATTGGGCGCAGAATACCGCGATGGACAAAGTTTGTCGGAAGCGATCATTGAGCAATTTGAAAAAGATGAAACCGCCTTGCAAGCTGTTCCAGATCCATTATCTGATGCAGTTATTTCCAATGAATCTTTAGTGCAAACAGCCTTTGACGAATTTGTTAAAACTGTAGTATTAATAAAAACAGATATGACTTCTGCCATTGGCATTCAAATCACTTATCAAGACAATGACGGAGATTAATGCCTAAGCCCAATTCCATAAAAGCATTTTTGCAGCAGCCGATTTCTATCGCTCCGCTGGTGTTTTTGCGCGTGCTTTTTGGTGGGGTGATGTTGGCAAGTATCATTCGCTTTGTGGCCAATGGCTGGATAGAATCGCAATATATTCAGCCCGATTTTTTCTTTAAATATTACGGTTTTGAATGGGTGACAGCACCCGGTGAATGGGGCATTTATGCCCTTTTTGCTTTTATGGGGGGTAGCGCCATTTTTATAATGCTGGGTTTTCTGTATCGCTATGCTGCGCTGGCGTTCTTCTTGGCCTTTACTTATGTTGAGCTGATTGATGTTTCCAATTACCTCAATCACTATTATTTCATCAGCATTATGGCGCTTCTGCTGGTTTTTGTTCCGGCCAATCGCAATTTCTCATTGGATGTGCTGATCAATCCCAAAAGCAAACGCAGCCACATTCCCCGCTGGATTATTTTGATTTTTCAGGTGCAGTTGGGCATTGTCTATTTTTATGCCGGGCTGGCAAAATTGAACTACGATTGGTTGATCAATGCCGAGCCCATGCGCATTTGGTTGCCTGCAAAATCTGATATGTTTTTGATTGGGCCATTGTTTAAGGAATTGTGGGTCGCCTATTTTTTCAGTTGGGCAGGTGCCATTTACGATCTCAGCATCGTGTTTTTTCTTTCCTTCAGCAGAACCCGGCCATTTGCCTATTTGTCCGTCTTGTTTTTTCATTTGATGACAGCGGCATTGTTCCAAATTGGCATGTTTCCCTACATCATGATTTTGCTCACATTGATCTTTTTTCCACCTGCATTTCACGAGCGAATATTGGCACGGGTTAAAGCTATTTTCAAAATAAATACTGAAGAATTCATCCAGCCCAGGCTTTGGCAAATAAGCACATTGAAACTAAATATTTTGGGCGTTTTATTGATTGGCCACTTTGCCTTTCAATTGCTTTTTCCATTTCGTTTTGCGCTATATCCGGGCAATTTGTTCTGGACAGAAGAAGGTTATCGCTTTTCCTGGCGGGTAATGCTAATGGAAAAAGCGGGCACTTGTTTTTTCTATGTTACAAATCCAGAAACCGGAAAATCCACTGAAGTTGAACCCAATGAATATTTGAGTAAAAACCAGGAGAAAATGATGGCCACACAGCCAGATATGATCTTGCAATTTGCCCATTATTTAAAAGATATTTATCGAGAAAAAGGAATAGAAAATCCCGAGGTAAGAGTGAAAAGTTATGTGCGCCTCAATGGAAATGGAAGCAGACTGTTCATTGATCCGGAAGTAAACCTTGCTACTATTCAAGATGGTTTTAGGCACAAAAACTGGATTTTACCATTTACAAATCCTCAAAATTTTACCGCCCAAAAGCAGTGAAATTCTATAAAAACATAGCATTGGGCATTTTGCTCCTTTTATTTTCAGCCTTTAATGTATTGGCAAATACGGGAGGCGACAAAGCCAAATCGGCAAATATTTCCGGTAGGGTGCTCTTTTCTGAAACCAAGGAACCCATTGAACATGCGCAGTTGGTTTTGGAAAATTCCAAATATATCGCCTTTTCAGATGAAAACGGTGAATTCATTTTCAATAATGTGGAATCTGGCAGCTATATTTTATCGGTATTGTATGTTGGATTGAAAAAGGCGTCTAAAAAAATAGAGCTGGGCGAAAAAGATTTGGAAGTGGAAATCTTTGTTGATTCGCTGATCAAAAAATTGAATGAAGTAACGGTTCGCGAAATGAAAAGCAACAATTTCGGGATCACCCACTTGCGAAATATTGAAGGAACCGCCATTTATGCCGGAAAGAAAAGCGAGGTGGTTTTGATGGATGAAGTGGCCGGAAATTTATCGACCAACAACAGCCGGCAGATTTACAACAAAGTGGCAGGACTGAATATTTGGGAAAGCGATGCGGCAGGCATTCAGCTTGGAATTGGCGGACGTGGATTGAGCCCCAACCGAACTTCCAATTTCAATACGCGCCAAAATGGCTACGATATGAGTGCCGATGCTTTGGGCTACCCCGAGAGCTATTACAGTCCTCCAGCCGAAGCCATAGAAAGGATTGAAGTGGTGCGTGGGGCTGCTTCCCTGCAATACGGTACACAGTTTGGCGGCATGATCAATTTCCAATTGAAACGCCCTGCTGAAGACAAAAAGATTTCTGGCGAATTTAGAAAAACCGTTGGCAGCTATGGCTTTTTCAATAGTTTCAGCAGCCTGAGCGGAACCGTTGGTAAATTTGAATACTACAGTTTTTACCAATATAAAAGAGGCAATGGCTGGCGACCCAATGCTGGATTTGATGTGCATACTGCCCATACCAATTTAGCATATCGGCACAATAAGAAATTGCGCATAGGTTTTGAATACACTTTTATGAATTACCTGGCGCAACAGCCCGGTGGATTGACAGATGCACTTTTTGAGCAAGATCCAAGGCAATCCATTCGGGAGCGAAACTGGTTTAAGGTACGCTGGAATTTGCCCGCGCTGAATATCGATTATAAATTTTCGAGCAGAACCCGATTTAATTTCAGGGCTTTTTCACTCATTGCATCTCGCGAAGCTTTGGGCGTGCCTGATGTTATCAATCGTGCAGATCCAATGGAAGAAAGGGATTTCATACGCTCAAATTTTAAAAATGCAGGAGCAGAGGCACGAATTGTGCATCGATATGATTTGTTCGGCAATTCCTCCAATTTCTTGTTTGGCGCGCGTTTTTATTCTGGACAAACAACTGCACAGCAAGGCTTTGCCGATGATGGCTCAGATGCCAATTTTGAATTTTTAGAGACTGAAAATTCATTTGCAAGCGATTATCTTTTTCCGAGTTATAATGTTTCTCTTTTTGCGGAAAATATTTTTGCAATTACAAAAGATTTTAGCATTACGCCCGGTGTGCGCTTTGAATACATCAATACCCAATCGGAAGGCTATTACGTGATGCGCAATACCGATTTGGCGGGTAATGAAATTTTGCGTCAGGAAGTACAGGACGATAGAAATCGTAAACGCTCATTCCTTTTGGCAGGGGTTGGCCTGAGCTATAAGCCGAAAGGATTGACGGAAATTTATGCCAATTTCTCGCAAAACTATCGCGCCATTACTTTCAATGATATGCGCATTATCAATCCCAATTTCCGGATTGATCCCAATTTGAAGGATGAAACGGGTTTTTCTGCCGATCTGGGAATTCGGGGTACTATTGGCAACTGGCTATCCTACGATGTCAGTGGATTTTTGCTTTCTTACAATAATAAAATCGGGGCGGTCCTTCGCGTGGATTCCGCTTTGTACAATGTGTATCGCTACCGCACCAATATCTCTGATGCGCGCAATTTCGGACTGGAAAGTTTTGTGGAAATTGACTTTTTCAAAATTGGAAACAAAAACACTTTGCATGGCCTATCCTGGTTCTCCAACCTGACCGTGCAAAATGGCAAATACATCAATTCGGATGAATCTGCTTTTCAGGGCAAGCAAGTGGAACTGGTTCCGCCCATTATTTTCAGGACAGGGCTGAGCTACAGTTTTAAAAGCTTTAAGGCGACTTATCAATTTTCCTATACCAAAGAGCACTATACCGAGGCCACTAATGCCGAGCGCACGGCCACTGCGGTCAACGGCATTATTCCTTCCTATTATGTAATGGATTTGGCTTTGGAGTACAAGTTTAAAAAGTGGTTTACGTTAAGCACTGGCGTCAACAACCTGACCAACAATATGTACTTCACGCGCAGGGCTGAAGGCTATCCCGGTCCGGGCATTATACCAGCTGAAGGCATTTCGGTGTATGGGACAGTTGGGTTTAGGTTTTAGATGAAATATTCTCGTCATTGCCAGCTTGACTGGTAATCTCCTGCCATGAAGATGAAAAGCTTTACCAGGCCTATTTAATGTTATTATTGTCCCTAAACTCATTAATCCAAAAGCACCATAACATATTCAGGAATTAATGGTTTTTGCAATATCCTTAATCTTCCTTTATTTTTAGCAAAAGCAAAAAACTAAGATTATGGCACTTTCAGCTCCTTTCAATTTCAAAAAATGGATTGACGAACACCGCAATTTGCTCAAACCTCCCGTTGGCAATCAGCAAGTATTTAAAGACAATGACGATTTTATAGTAATGGTGGTGGGTGGCCCCAATTCCCGAAAGGATTTCCACTACAATGAAGGCGAGGAGTTTTTCTATCAATTGGAAGGCAATATCATTTTGCGCGTGATGGAAAACGGTCAGCCCCGAGATATTCAAATCAAGGAAGGGGAGATTTTTCTTTTGCCACCCAAAGTGCCACATTCTCCACAAAGATCAGCCGGCTCTATTGGCCTGGTCATTGAACGCTATCGCAGACCGGGCGAAAAAGATGGTTTTCAGTGGTTTTGCGAAAATTGCAATCATTTGCTCTACGAGGAATATTTTGAACTGGAAGACATTGTAAAACAACTGCCCGTAGTGATGGAGAATTTCTACAAAAATGAGGAATACCGCACCTGTGATAAATGCGGAACAGTGATGGATAGGCCGTGAAATGTCAAATGTTGCATGTAAGATGTAAAATGGTAAATGTGTGATTAGTCCCGGAAATAAAAGCTTTACATTTTCCATTAAAATTTTTCCATCATCCATTTGACATAAAATGTGGGATGTATAATATCCAAATTATGTTGGAGCGACTTCTAATCGCTAAACCAACCAAAGCACTTAAATCATTATTTTTATACCATCATCAAAAAACAAAAACAATGAAACAAACAACATTTTTAATTATGCTGTTGATTGCCAATATGGTCGCATTTGCCCAATTGGGAAAAATCAATGAAGAGGGATTTCAACAATTACAGTCAGGTACCATGGCAGTGGTGCTCAATGGCGATGAGGTGCACAATCAGGCTCTGAAAAAAGCCGTGGAAGAAAACTGGAAACACACCCCTTTTATTTTTACCTATAAGGAAGAAATGAAACAGTATATTGGTAATCCAAAGTATTTTTTCCTGATGCTGACCGATACCTACAAAAAAATGGGAACAAGTGTGCATTACTCCACTTTGTTGGCTATTGTCGAGAACAAGGAAGGAGCTGAGGAACTGAATACCAAACGCTGGAAAGCCTTTTATACATTTATTCACCACGAGGAAAATTCCTTTTATAATTTTGACGAACAGTACCTGCACAAATTGCCCGATTTCGTTCGCAATCTCTCCTGGCAATGGGAGCACACCGCAAAAAACGAGGGCAAGTGGTCTTTGATAGATCCTTACAAAATCATTAAAGAAGCCTCAAGTGAATTGCCCAACAAAACATTGCTCTTGGAAAAAAATCTTTGCAATAATGAATTGGCACAAAGCGGGGAGTACAAAAAATATTACAAGTACAATATCAAATTATCCGATGAAGCAGAGGTGGGCGAAGCCATTAAAAACAAGGACAGCTCCAAGGCTTATGCCTACTATTCGCAAGATGATAAGGGCGGTGCCGCACTCAGTATTTGGGAGGCAGGAACGGGCAGATGCCTGGCATTGGTGCAATTGTCAGTTGGAGCGGTGAGCAATACTTCGGGCAGCTATGGGACTACCCACACTTCGGGAAATTTAAAAGGTGTTCTGTTTGATAGAATCGGTAAAAAAGAATTGAAAAAATTGAAATAAATGTCTGAAGAAAAAATTGAGAAGACTGAGGGGGAGAATTTCAGTATGCGCGATCAATTTCATATTCCCCGTGAAAACGGAAAAAAGCTGGTGTATTTTTGTGGAAATTCTCTGGGATTGCAGCCCAAATCCACCAAATATTTAATTCGACAGGAGCTGGAAGACTGGAAAAATTTGGGTGTAGAAGGACATTTCAATGCACAGAATCCCTGGTTTAAATACCATCATTTTTTCAAAGGGGCAGCCAAGCTTGTGGGGGCAAAGGAAAAAGAAGTGGTGCTGATGAACAGCCTCTCGGTCAACTTGCATTTGATGTTGGTCAGCTTTTACCGCCCCAAAGGGAATCGCTACAAAATCATGATGGAAGCAGGGGCTTTTCCCTCCGATCAATATGCGGTGGAAAGTCAGGTGAAATTTCACGGCTACGATTATGATGATGCAGTGATTGAAGTGCAGCCAAGAAAAGGCGAGCATTGCCTGCGCCCCGAGGATATTTTGGATGAAATTCATAAGCACAAAGAAGAGCTAGCACTGGTTTTGTTCAGCGGAGTACAATATTATACCGGGCAATTTTTCGATCTAAAATCCATCACCAAAGCTGCGCATGAGGCAGGGGCATTGGCCGGATTTGATTTGGCCCATGCTGCCGGAAATGTTCCTTTGCAATTGCACGATTGGCAGGTGGATTTTGCCGTGTGGTGTACCTACAAATATTTAAACAGCGGTCCCGGAGCGGTGGGGGGCGTTTTTGTGCACGAAAAACACGGTAAGAACAAGGAGTTGCCACGCTTCGCGGGATGGTGGGGCAATGCCGAAAGCGAGCGTTTTAAAATGAAAAAGGGATTTGTGCCACAGGAAGGCGCAGCCGGTTGGCAATTGAGCAATGCGCAGGTTTTTAATATGATTGCGCACAAAGCTTCGCTGGAATTGTTTAATGAGGCGGGTATGGAAAAACTAAGGGTTAAAAGCCTACAATTGACCGGATTGTTGGAACAATTGATTCAGGATAATCCAGGTCTTGAAATCATTACGCCCAAAGATCCGGGACAAAGAGGGTGTCAGCTATCGATTTTGACGGGTAAAAACGGCAAAAAGATTTTTGAGGAAATGCGCAAACAAGGCATAATTGCTGATTGGCGAGAGCCCAATGTGATTCGCGTGGCACCAGTGCCCATGTACAATACGGAAGAGGAAGTGAGACAGTTTGCAAAAATTATAAACAAGATTAATGCGTAAAAAAATAGCCATTACAGGAGCAGGATTGGTGGGGTCGCTGTGGACCTTATTTCTCGGACAAAAAGGATATGCTGTGGATGTTTTCGAACGCAGGCCCGATATGCGCAAAAAAGGAGCAGACTCAGGTCGTTCCATCAACTTGGCACTGAGCAGAAGAGGATTGAAAGCACTGGAAAAAGTAGGCTTGCTGGAGGAGGTGAAAAAAATGGCCATTCCCATGCATGGACGGCTCATTCACGAATTGGACGGCAGCACACATTTGCAGCCTTATGGCAGGGAAGGTGAGTTTATCAATTCCATTTCAAGGGGCGGATTGAATAAATTGCTGGTGGAAAATGCCGAAAAGTTGGAGAATGTCAATTTCCATTTTGAGCAGCCTTGCGAAGGATTTGATAAGGACAATTTGCAATTATTGGTTGATGGAAAATCGCTTGATTACGATTTGGTCTTTGGCACTGATGGCGCATTTTCAGCCATTCGAAGCACCATGCAGCGTACCGACCGCTTTGATTATGAGCAAAAATATCTGGCGCATGGCTACAAAGAACTGAGCATTAAGCCCAATGCAGATGGCAGTTTTAAAATGGAGAATAATGCCCTGCATATTTGGCCGCGCAAAAAGTTTATGTTGATTGCCCTGCCCAATCAGGATGGGAGTTTTACCTGTACGCTGTTCCTCGCTTTTGAAGGCTCTGTTTCATTTGAGCAGTTGAAAGATGAAGCTTCGGTCAATGCTTTTTTTGAGGAATATTTTCCCGATGCTAAAGCTTTAATGCCGCATTTGACAGAAGAATTTTTTGAAAATCCGACTTCAAGTCTGGTAACAGTTAAATGTTTCCCCTGGACCTATGGCGATAAATATTGCCTGCTGGGCGATGCGGCACATGCCATTGTGCCCTTTTACGGACAGGGCATGAATGCCGGTTTTGAAGATTGTTATCTGTTGGATGAAATGTGGGAAAATAATTCCGAAAAATGGCCGGAGATGATCAATACTTTTGGACAAATGCGCAAACCCGATGGTGATGCCATTGCTGATTTGGCCCTGCACAATTTCATTGAAATGCGCGATTTGGTGGCCGATGAACAATTCCTTTTGCAAAAGAAGATTGAAAAAGCCATTCAGGAAAAATACCCCAATGATTTCAAACCCATGTATTCACTCGTAACCTTTAGCGATGTCTCCTATTCAGAAGCCTGGCAAAAAGGACAGCAGTACAATCGCTATTTTCAAAACAGGAAGAATAATTTGAAAGAGATTGTCGAGAAAATTGATAGGGGTGAGGCTGATGAAATTTTAGAGAAAATATTCAATGAGTTGGTCAATACTGGCAATTAATGAAAACGATTCTTTCAGTTCCAATGGGTCATGACCCATTGGAACTGAAGTTTATAAATAATGAATTTTTAAAGCCATTTCACTAATTTCATAAAAGGAAACCCTATCGATGTGAACTTACGTTGTAATTTTAATTAAAAGCCGTTTAATCATGGACATTCAAGCTACAAAAATCAAGTTAATACACTTATTGCTCAATACCAATGAAGTTGAAATCTTGCAGCAGCTCAAAGAAGTATTTGAAAAGAAAAGCCCAGACATTTGGGATGAGCTGAATGATCTTGACAAAGCTGCAATTAATGAAGGTCTGGAACAATTAGATAAAGGCCAATATGTCTCACATGAAAGTGTGAAAGATGCTATCGAAGCTAAATACAATTTCTGATGCCTTTCGAAATTAGATATTCGCTAAGGGCAAGACAGGAAGAGATTAATTACATGTAAATAGAGAAAGACATACGGTCGTAAATTGTGACCGCATCCGACCAAAACAAGAGAAATTAAAAGTTACTATTATTCCAATGAGTCTTCCAATGGGTCATGACCCATTGGAATTTTTGAATACAAAATTTTAAAAAATCTACACCCCAGCACATTTTCTGAACTTATACTACCTTGCAGTAATTATTCTTTAGATGCTCCAAAAATTCGGCTTTTTATTTTTTTCATTATTGCTGTCCATTCAAGTTTTGGCAAGTGAAATAATTGTGCAATTGCAGAAGCAACAGCAGTTCGACAGCTTTTTTCAACAGACACAAAAAACCTTTCCCAATCTTAAATTCTCCAAAACCCTCTCCAAATCCTGGAACATTTACCTCTTTGAAATTCCGGAAACACAGAAGGAAAAATGCATGAAGGAACTGAGCCGATGGGAAATGGTGCAACACATCCAGCCCAACAGAAAGGCATCTCCCCGCCAAACCGCTCCCAACGATCCGGGCTATGCCCAGCAATGGCACCACAACAATACAGGTATTAATGGAGGGACAGCAGGAGCTGATATTCAATCTGAACTGGCATGGGATTTTGCAACTGGAAATTCGGGGGTAACTGCCAGGGGCGATACCATTGTAATTGCCATAGTTGATGAAGGCATTGATCTGCAAAGCAGTGACCTGAACCTCTGGAAAAATTACCAGGAAATTCCCAACAATGGAATTGACGATGATGGCAATGGCTACATCGATGACTATAATGGCTGGAATGCTTTTGCGCAAAATGGCGTGATATTGGTCAACAATCACGGAACTACTGTAGCCGGAGCGGCTGCTGCCATTGGCAATAATAATTTTGGGGTTTGTGGTGTCAACTGGAATGTACAGATCATGCCGGTTGCTGTTGCGGATTATTCAGAAGCAGAAATTATTGGAGCCTATTCTTACCTTTTCGACCAACGGAAATTATACAATCAGAGCAATGGAGCGCAAGGGGCCTATATTGTTGCAGCCAATTCCTCTTTTGGTGTGGACAATGCTTTTGAAGATGAGTTTCCGCTTTGGTGCAGCCTTTATGATTCGCTTGGTTCGGTTGGAATTCTGAGTGTGGCCGCTACCAGCAACCAGCTAAAAAACATTGATATAACAGGTGACATTCCCTCCCATTGCAGCAGTCCATATTTAATAGCGGTAACAAGTACCAATCGCAATGACCAACTTTCAGCAGCAGGTTTTGGAAAGAAACACATAGACCTCGGGGCTCCGGGTACGGCCATTTACACTGTAAGACCCAATGACCAGTTTGGCGTCAGCAGTGGTACATCTATGGCAGCACCGGTGGTTACTGGCGCGGCTTCTTTGTTCTATGCTGCCGGCTGCGATTCGTTTTTCTTAAAACCTGTTGACCAGGCTTTGATCATAAAGCAATTTATCCTTGAAGGTGCAGAATGGCTGCCGGGTTTAATTGGCAAAACAAAAAGCAATGGCCGGCTGAATCTTTTCAAGGGCTTGGAACTATTCCTTTCAGATCAATGCGTTTCTTGCCTGGAAACAAATGTATTGAAATCAGAAATCACCTGCCCGGGCGACAATGACGGAACAGTGAATATCCAAATTACCCAGGGACAGACACCCTATACTTTCCAGTGGAATGATGTTTTTTCAGATTCACTGCGCTATGGGATTAAAAACGGACAATATTTTATCACCATTTCTGACACCAACAATTGCCAAAAAGTAATACAGTTGGCATTTCAAAATCCCGATTCACTGCTTTTAAATTTATCTTCCACTCCAGAGCTCAACAATGAAATGGATGGAACTGCTTCAGTTGAAATTTTAGGAGGAAGGCCACCCTACTCCTATTTCTGGTCCAATGGCGATACCCTGGATTCACTTTCCAGTTTGAGCAGCGGCTGGTATTATTTGAGCCTGCGCGATCAGGCCGGTGCAGGTTGCCTTATAACGGATTCCGTATTTGTAGAAAGAAATATTGTGGATGGTGTGGCTTCTGAATTTGAAAGCATAAGTGTTTACCCAAATCCGGCAAGCGACAGAATCAGGATTGAATTTTCAGCATTGGCACAGGTTCAATTATTGGATCTTTCTGGTAATATACTTCAGCGACATCCTGTAAAAGACAAAAAACAATTGGAAATTTCAAGAGCTCAATTGCCACCGGGTATTTATTTTTTAAAGCTTACAAATGCAACAGGCCAAGAAGCTTACCACAAAATTATTTTTCTTTAGTAGCCTATATTTATTTTTTATGATATCACCTTGTATTGTCGCAAAGACCAATTAATTTAGCAGCATGCCTGAAAACAGATGGACATTTAAAACTTTTGATGCACAGAAAGCTGAAATACTTCAGCAGGAATTGGGTGTGCATCCCATTATTTGCCAATTGCTGGTACAAAGAGGCATTGAAACCTATGATGCCGCACATCGTTTTTTTCGTCCATCAATGGAGCATCTGCACGATCCTTTTTTGATGAAAAACATGGAAAAGGCTGTTGACCGCCTGGAAGAAGCTTTAAAAAATGAAGAGCGCATTTTGGTCTATGGCGATTATGATGTGGATGGAACCACCTCCGTGGCTTTGGTATATGCTTTCCTGAAAGACTTTTTCCCAGATCGAATTGATTACTACATTCCCGATCGCTACAGGGAAGGCTATGGCATTTCTTTAGCTGGGATAGATTTTGCCGCTGAAAATAACTTTTCCCTCGTTATTGCGCTGGACTGTGGAGTGAAAGCTATTGAGCAAATGAATTATGCCAATGAAAAAGGACTGGATTTTATTATTTGTGATCACCATTTACCTGGTACTGAACTGCCAAAAGCCTTTGCCCTGCTTGACCCCAAACAGGCGGATTGCAATTATCCCTATAAGGAATTGAGTGGTTGCGGCCTGGGCTTTAAATTGATGCAGGCATTTGCCGAACGATTGAATATTCCTTTTGAACTGCTGGAAAAACAACTGGACCTGGTTGCGGTGAGTATTGCTGCCGATATTGTGCCCATAACCGGGGAAAACCGTGTATTGGCCTATTTTGGACTAAAGCGCATTAATAAAAATCCGCGCCCCGGATTATTGGCCATGATCGAACAAGCTGTGTTGAAAAAAGACCTGAATATTACCAACCTGGTTTTTGTCATTGCACCCCGCATTAATGCAGCGGGCAGAATGTCTTCCGGTAAAAATGCCGTAAGGCTGTTGGTTGCAGAAAGTCCAAAAGAAATAGATCAACTCTCTTTTTTGCTGGAAGAGAAGAATACCGAACGCAAAACAACAGATAAGCAAATCACACAACAAGCGCTGGAAATGATCCGGGAATCACCCGGGTTGATCAATAAAAAAACGACTGTGCTGTGGCACGAAACCTGGCACAAAGGTGTGATCGGCATCGTTGCTTCCCGCCTAATTGAAAATTACCACAGGCCAACAATAGTATTTACTGAAAGCAATGGCATGGCCACAGGGTCGGCACGCTCGGTAAAAGGCTTTAGCATTTATGAAGCCATAGAAGCCTGCAGCGATTTGCTTGAGCAGTTTGGCGGACATAAATATGCCGCAGGTTTGAGCGTTAAAAAAGAAAACCTGACTGCATTCAGCGAAAAATTTGAAATGGTTGTTTCTGAAACAATTCCTGAAAAATGCCTTAGTCCCGAAATCGAAATTGATGCAGAATTGGGTTTAGACCTGGCTACTGATCAAAAATTCTACACTTTGATAGAACAATTTGCCCCTTTTGGGCCGGGCAATATGCGGCCAGTGTTTATCAGTAGGCACTTAAAGGATGCGCGGTATTCCAAAATTGTAAAAGAAGAACATCTAAAACTGGATGTCATGCAGAATGATACTTACCGGGCAAGCGGAATCGCATTTCAGCAGTCGAAACATTTCAAGAGAATTTCAAAAGGAACGCGTTTTTCACTGGTCTATTCATTGGATTTAAACGAGTGGAACGGAAACAGCAATATACAATTAATGGTCAAAGACCTTAAATTTGAAGATGATGAAGCTAAGAGCTGAAAACCTGATTAAAAGCTACAAAGGCCGCAGAGTGGTCGATAAAGTTACCGTAGAAGTAGAACAGGGAGAAGTAGTGGGACTGCTCGGGCCAAATGGAGCCGGGAAAACCACCACTTTTTACATGACTGTTGGTCTGATCAAACCCGATGGAGGCCAGGTATTTCTCGATGGTGAGGAAATTACAAAACTGCCTATGTACAAAAGGGCACAACTTGGTATTGGCTATTTGCCTCAGGAAGCATCGGTATTCAGGAAGTTATCCATAGAAGACAATATTGCAGCTATTTTGGAAATGACCGATTTGAGCAAAACCGAGCAAAAAGAAAAGCTGGAAAGGTTGATTGATGAATTTGGGCTTGATCATGTGCGCAAAAGTGAAGGCAATATACTTTCAGGTGGGGAGCGCAGAAGAACAGAAATTGCCCGTGCACTGGCTGTTGACCCTAAGTTTATACTATTGGATGAACCCTTTGCCGGAATTGACCCAATTGCCGTGGAAGACATTCAGAACATTGTTGAAAAGCTGAAATTCAAGAACATCGGCATTCTCATTACCGACCACAATGTGCAGGAAACCCTGTCCATTACCGATCGCGCCTATCTGCTTTTTGAAGGGCAAATACTGAAATCGGGCAATGCCGAGGAATTGGCTGCCGATCCACAAGTACGCAAAGTTTATCTGGGTGAGAATTTTGAACTAAAGAAGAAAAGGAAGAGGGTGGAGTAGGGACAAGAAACTTTTTTAGTAAATTAAGTTTTCTAATGTTAAATTGAATAATCGGTGATGAAAACAATAACATTAAACATTGAAAAAAATAGTGATTACAAATTGTTATTAGCACTTGCGAGACGTTTGGGGATAAACATTTCAATTGATATTAATTCTTCTAAGAAAGATGCTAAAATGTCAAAGTACAGGGGAATTATTAGTTCTAAAAAGGCTGATGCACTCCAAAAGCAACTTTCTAAATCAAGGGATGAATGGGAAGAAATTCTTAATTGATACAAATGTTATCATTGATTATTTTGGAAGTAAATTACCTCAAAGTGGTGAAATATTTCTCGATAGTCTAAAACCTGTTATTTCAGTTATTACAAGGATTGAATTACTTGGTTTTCAAGGAATAAAATCCAATGAGTTTAAAATTTTAAAGGAATTTATTGCAGTTGCTCATATTTATAACCTTGAAGAAGCTATGATACTTAAAACGATTGAAATTCGAAAAAAGCATAGTATAGAAAACACCTGATGCAATAATAGCCGCTACAGCAATAGACCATAACCTTGAATTAATAACACATAACACCAATGATTTTAAAGGAATTGAAGAATTGACACTTCATAATCCATATCAGAGTTAAGTCCACTCAATTTCTATTTTTTCAATCTTATCGGAAATAGCGTTTGCAAAATCTCTGCTGATAAATGCACAGGAAGTTTTTCGCAGCTTTTCTATCTGGCTTTTGCTCATCTCACCTTCAAATCCAAGAAATTTACGGTCTATGGCGAGATCAATATCTTCCGAGAACCTTTCAATCAGGTTCCAGCCTTTGCTTAGCGAAGTTCCTCCCTTAAAAACAAGATGTTCTGCAAATTTGGCAGAAAAAACGATGCTTAAAGCTAAGGTTACGTACCAATCCTTTTCTACGGCTGTAGCTGGTAGTCCGGCTCTTTCTCAGGCTTCCCTAAAAATTGCAAGTTTGTCATCCTTGCTGAGCTTGCTCCATATTTCTATTAGATGACTATTCATTTGTTCGTACTTTACGCGTTATTTTTCGAATCCATTCGGGAGCAAGCAAGATATCATGCTCCAAATATTCAGGTTTCTCTTTTCGAAGCAATTTTAGTACTTTTCTTTCCTCATCAGGACTTATTTTGTCCTTGCCGATAGCCTTTAAGCCCTGAATTACCAATTTGCTGACAGGCCCTTTTGCCGATAGGCTCTTGGGTGTTGTTTTCTTGAATTGTATGGTTCGCTTGCCAATTTTTATTATCCGTGCGGCACCATCTGTAAGGTAAACCGCTTTTAGCGGTACCTGAGTTGAAAGTCCCAGAGCATTGAGCGCAAAGCTACCAGTGGGTACAATGCGCGCTTTATCACGTTTTGCAATGGCTGCTGCTATTTCTTCCACAGGGCTGTGATATAACCTAACAGCTTACTTTTTTGTGGGCGTACGTAGATCCCGGTAGCTACCCGTGTTATTTCTCTTTTGTCTGTAAGCCGCTCTAATGACTTGTTTACGGTTTTTGCGTTGCCAGCGAACAAAAAGCTCTCTACAAAGAAGATGGTACCTCTCTTCTCAGCTTTTATCTTATTGAGCACTTGTTTTTCAACGGAATCGGCCATAATGCTTACACGTAATTTGTCGCAAATACAGTAAACAACCTCGGGGCAAGCCCACGAGGCATTTATTTGGAAAAAATACTTTTGATTACGAGGCAAGCCTCGGAGCACCCGCCTGCTTTTAGTCGGGCAGGTTTAAATCTCGATTATCGAGTAAATATTTGCGACAATATTATAGCTTTTGGCTGTTACTTATAATTGCCTGATTATAATTTTAGGCACTCCAAAATTTTAGCGCAATTAGACATTCTAATTCCTAACATCCCTTAACGCACTAAATCCGATTATTTGCGTTAAATAAAAGAGTTTGGAAAACATTTATCTTAGCAAAAAAAAAGCAAAAGGTTTTATGCGCTACTTATTGATTCTTCTTTTTTCACTATTGACTACCCACTCCTTACATGCGGCTTATTTGCTCATCCCTATGGATGAAAAGCAAAACGAACACCTTAAAGCCTATGGCATTGCCTATTGGGTGTTGGAGCACGGAGTAGAAGTTGACTGGCTACTCAACTATCGCGGTGGGAGTTTTGCTATGAAAATGACTCCTGAATTTGAAAAAGAGTGTTTGATCCGTGGTGTGGATTACAATATTTTAGCAAATGCACAATACAATAATATTTTGCAGGAAATAGCACATCCAGAAGCCAATATGGATGCGGTGAAACTGGAGAAAGCACCCAAAATAGCAGTTTATTCACCAAAATCAGCTCAGCCCTGGGACGATGCGGTTACTTTAGTATTGACCTATGCAGAGATACCCTATGATGTTGTTTATGACGATGAAGTGTTAAGGGGTGATCTGCCCAAATACGATTGGTTGCACTTGCACCATGAAGATTTTACAGGGCAATATGGTAAGTTTTATGCTGCATACAGAAATCAGCCCTGGTACCATGAGCAAGTTAGAGAGATGGAAGAATTGGCAGCAAAACACGGCTATCAAAAAGTTTCACATTTGAAATTAGGTGTTGCCCATAAAATAAGAGATTTTGTTGCCGGTGGCGGCTTTATGTTTGCCATGTGTTCAGGTGCAGATACTTATGACATTGCACTTGCTGCTGAAGGGGAGGATATTTGTGAAAGCATGTTTGATGGAGACCCGGCAGACCCCAATGCTCAAGGCAAATTGGATTTCAGTAAAACCTTTGCGTTTAAAGATTTTCAATTGCGTACCAACCCATATGAGTATGAGCATTCAAATATAGATGCCAATTTTGGAAGAAATGTTCCTGATAAACTGGATTACTTTAGCATTTTTGAGTTTTCCGCAAAATGGGATCCCATCCCAACTATGCTCACGCAAAATCACACCAGAACAGTGAAGGGATTTATGGGGCAAGCTACAGCTTTTAGAAAAAGTTTAGTGAAATCTGATGTTGTGGTCATGGGAGAAAACAAATCCGCGGGAGAAGCTCGGTATATACACGGTGAATACGGTTATGGCACCTGGACTTTTTATGGTGGGCATGATCCTGAGGATTACCGGCATTTTGTAGGTGACCCAAAAACAGATTTAAGCTTGCACCCCAATTCTCCGGGATATCGGTTGATCTTAAACAACATACTTTTCCCCGCTGCTAAAAAGCAGAAGCAAAAGACTTGATATAGATTGAACTAATAAACCTGAAAGGTAATTTAGATTACAAGAAAATAAATATCATGAAAGAAAATTCCGATATAATTGAAATCAACCCCAACATCATGTTGGGAAAACCTGTTATTAAAGGGACAAGAATAACTGTTGAACTCATTTTAGAAGAATTATCTGCTGGAAAAACTCACAAAGAATTGCTTGAGGCATATCCCAATTTAAGCAATGAAGGAATTCTTGCAGCTTTAGCATTTGCATCTAAATCATTGAAAGGAGAGAAAACTTATATTCCCTTTAACTTAATTCAAGACTTAGATAATTTAGGAGGAGAAAAAGACTACAATCTATCAGCATGAAATTTTTAGCTGATGAAGGAGTTGATAAGCAAATCGTGATTCTCTTAAGGGAAAATAAATTTGACGTAAAATATATTGCTGAAGAAAACTCAGGTATTGAAGATACCGAAATTCTAAAAATTGCAAATAAGGAAAATAGAATTCTGATTACTAGGGATAAAGATTTTGGAGAGATAGTTTTCAGGACAAAAAAATTACATAACGGCATCATCCTCTCAAGGCTATTTAAACTAAATTCTTTTGAAAAAGCTCAGTTGATTTTAAAAGTAATTCTTAATCTCGGAAATGAACTTACTGGTGCATTCACAGTAATTCAGAGAGATAAAATCAGGCTAAAAAAGCAGCAATCATAATCTATTTCTCCTATAAATAAGTTGGCTACAAAACTAAAGTGCTTCCCTGTATAATTTTTCAAAATCACCTCTGCTCACAGGCTTTGGATTGTTAGGATGACAAAAGTCTGCTACTGCTAATCTTGTCAATTCTGGAATATGTGCTTCTTTTACATCTATTTCACCAAGCTTCTTCGGCAATCCCAATTCATCGTTCAATTTAAATAGGTACTCTGGAATTTCAGCACCTTTTCCATAACCAAGCCCAAGAGCTATGGCCATATCATCAAACCGATCTTCAAATCCATTGTAATTAAACGCCATTCCATACGGTAAGTTAACTGCATTGGCCAAACCATGATGCGTATCTAAAAGGCCGGATAATGGATGTGCCAAACTATGTACCACGCCCAGGCCTTTTTGAAAGGCAATTGCCCCCATCATGGAAGCCAATAGCATTTTTGCTCTCGATTCCAGGTCTGACTGTTGGGTGGCTGGCACTATAGATTCGGCAATCAGTTTCATGCCTTGTAGCGCAATTCCATCACACATTGGGTGGTAATTTTTAGCAAGGTAAGCTTCCATATTATGTGTGAGTGCATCCATTCCCGTAGCTGCTGTAATAAATGGAGGAAGGTTTTTTGTGAGCAATGGATCAGCAAACACTTGTTTTGCCAATAATTTTGGAGAAAAGAGTATGCGTTTCTTTTTACTTTCATCTTCTGAAATAATAGCACTTCTTCCTACCTCACTTCCAGTACCTGACGTGGTAGGCACTGCTACAAAATGGGGCACAGATTCTGTCACATATTTATCTCCTCCTATTAGATCGTCATAATCAAAAAGATCACGGTGATGATTTACACGCAAAACTATAGCACGTGCTACATCAAGAGCCACTCCACCACCAATGCCGATAATACAATCCCGATTGGTTTGGTGATAAAAATCACCTCCTTTCAGCACATCAGATTTTACAGGGTTTTTATGCATTTCAGAAAAAACCTCTACATCCAAATTTTCACCGCTAAGGTCTTTAAGAATCTCTTTGAAAAAAGGCAATTCTGCAATAGTAGCATCAGTTACCAGCAAAGGTTTTGTCAGCTTATTTGATTTGATATAAGCTGGCAGTTCATCTATTACTCCATTGCCAAAGCGAATGGTTGTAGGAAAGGTGTAGGTATAGCGTTGATCAGAAAAACTCATTATTAATGGTTTTAAAAAGTTCAGCGCAAAATAAGCTTAAAGAAAGCAGATAATGGAGAAAATCAGAAAAATAATACCGTGAAAATGCTTTGTTTAATCTACCGGGGTAGCTTGCTGGGTTTCAGCACCAAAGGATTCAAAATCAAATATTAAAGAGAAGCGGAAAGTATTGTCCAGGGGATTTCTAACTGCATTGGTAGGCACTAGGTAAGAGAAATCAATACCAAACACGCTGTAGCGTAAGCCAACACCTACTGTAACAAATTTGCGGTTTCCTTTAAAGCGATTTTCATGAAAATAGCCGGCTCTCACAGCAAATTGTTTGTCGTACCAATATTCAAGACCAAGGGAATAATATATCTCCTGAAGTTCCTCCTGACCTCCTCCTGGTGCATCAGCAAAAGATCCAAACAAACCTGCCGGAACAGATTTTTCACGATAGTCATAAATACCATTGCCATCTTCATCAATATCAGATGGTGTGGGCACTAATAATTTTTTTGCATCTGCGACAATGCTTATGCGGTTGTAATCATCTACATCTATATGATAGCCACCGCCAAGCCCCATTCTCATAGGGATAAAATCACGTACAGTAGATTGTGTGTATGTGATTTTGCTACCAATATCATTGAAAACCAAGCCAAGTGATAGTTTTGAATTTAAATCGCCAACTTTTATATCTTTTTCATAATAAAAAGTGATATCGGCAGCAGCACCCAGCGCAGGTTGTGCGGTAACACCGCTTGTAACTTGCCCCGCAGCAAGATTGGAGTATATGAATCGTAGAGCCAGACCTGTACTAAAACCTTTTCCCAACAAACGGGAATAACCCAGATCGAAGGCAAATTCATTGGGCTTGAACTGACCGGTTTCATTGCCATTAATATCAGTAAATTGAATTTGACCAAGCGAAAAATACTTTAATGAAGCGGAAATAGCCTGGTCTTCTTTAAATTTATAATAGCCAGTGACATGCGCCATATGGATATCTTTCACCAAACTACGAAGCCAGGGCACATAATTTATAGACACACCTATTGGCTTATCAACTAAAGCCAGTTTTGCAAGGTTGTGATAAGAGGCATTTACATCGGGTGTTGTAGCTATTCCGGCATCACCCATAGCTCCAGAACGTGCATCTGGTACTATAGAAAGAAATGGAACTGCTGTTGTGATTGGAATTGCCTGTCCATTTTTGGAAAGGCCGGGCAGATTATTTTGAGCTTTCGTAATAATGCAAAAACCTAAAATAAACAACAATATTGCAAGGGTAAATTTTTTCATCTTTTAACTTAACATTTCAAAATTATCTTAAAATAACCAATTTTTCAAACTTATGGGCACTATCACCATCAGGAGTTCGTACACTTAATTTATAGACATAAGCTCCACGCCCTATTTTATCGCCAAAATCATCTAATCCGTCCCAATGGATATCGTCCACCCTAAAGCCATCAGTGAGAATATCCTGTCTGATTGTTTTTACTAATTTACCTGACACAGTAAATATATTGAGCACTACTAACAACATTTCTCCGGGTCTATTGTGTTCAAAGTGAAAATTTGTACTTGTTGTAAATGGATTTGGATAGTTCAGCACATGTTTTAATGCCAGTTCAGCAGAGCTTGCTACTACAAATTCCGTATATCCCTCACCTGGGTTATTGTAAACATCCCAGGCTTTAACGCTAAGAGCGTGTCGGCCATCTTCAAGTTCAGACATAGGGTAAGATACTTTTCCTCTGCTGTAGCTATTGAGTTCAGCTTCATAGTATTCATTCAGCACAATAGCGTCTGCTGTATTTTCATCTAGAATTGCCGTAATATCGTGACCAATACCTGTACTCACTGTATTTATTCCACTTTCGTCCAATAGGTTAACTAATAATAGCGGACTTTCATTCGTTACCCCTCCAAAAACAAAATTTTCATCATTCATAAAAACTTCCACTTGTGGTGGTGTTTCGTCAATAGCCGCACTATCAGCCGTTCCTCCAACTATTACATCGAATGAATAACCATTGGCATCCTCCTGTCCATTGTCTGCATAATAGCTCAATTTTCCGGGACCAAAATTATAGGAAATATCTTTGGGTACAATAAATGCATATTCAAATTCTCCCTGACTAACTGTGGAGCGCCCTCTGAATATTACGCTTTTTTGAATTTCAAATTCTTTTTCCTGGCTGCCTCCATCATTGACTAAAGTCGTAAAAGTAACTGGTTTATCAAAAACAGAGGGATAAACAATCCCATTAAAGTTGGTCATTTTATTGCCATTGAGATCTTGAACTTCGCCCGTTATTGTAATTTTAGAAAGTGCCTTCATTGTATCAATATTCAAATTGATGTCTGTTTCATTCACGGTATTTGTAACTACATTGTATTTTGGGAAATTCAGGCTCATCGCAGGATCACCCAGCAGTACAAATTTTCTGTTATTCACTTCATTTCCACTGTTTACCAAAGAGTTTTTTGTCAATTTAACAGTTTCTCCAAGTGTAGGAGTACGGGTATTGTATGGCTCAAACACCTGTTCTAAAAAAGCACTGTTGATCTGATAATTGGCATATGATGTGACAAGCCGTGTAGTCGTTACCATACTAATAGCTCCACCATTGGGATTAAAAAACAATTGCTCCCCGGCAGAATTAACTGCCGGATCATCAAATTTGCTGAATTCACAAGTTGCAGTTATGAATAACGGCATTTTGTCATAATTGTCGAATTCAGAAATATCCTGCAATTGGAGTATGCGCTCATGTGCCCAACCATTGACTCCTCCATGTCCGGTATAATTCATAATCAGTGTTCCGGATTTCACTTTGTTTTTAATGGCATTCCTCACTTCAGGATACCTGCTACCGCCCGGGGTTGACACTTGTTGATAGGCATCAAGATAGATTTTATCCAGATTATAAACAGGGTAATTGTCATCTATATAGTCAGCAAGTAAATCAGCATCTCTAATATGAATATTATTGTCCTCGTCATCTCCCACAAAAGTAATGTTGTTGCGCCAGTTGCCAAGGCTAGCTGTGGATTTGTAATGCATTATTTTATCTACACTGTTTTTGGCTTCTTCATTATCTGAGCAGGGAATTCTGCCAATAGCAATATCGAGATAATCATTTCTATCAGTAATGCTTCCCCCTTCGATATCATCGTAAAACCCAAAATAATCATCAGAACAAAAAGACCCAATGGGAGAAAGCGAATTGAAACTTTGATAAGTGGGTACAAAATTCGTGTTATCAGGTATAATATCTTTGTAATCATAAGAAGCATCTCCAAAAAGTAAAAGATACTGCGGCATTTTTCCGGGGTCATTACCCGCTTTGTCATAGAGCATTTTCATAAAATCTCTTATGGCCGTTATGTCCGGTGTTCCGCTTGAAAATTCATTATAAATCTGTTCCACAAATACAGTATTTACCAATAGGCTTCTGTCATTTCTATGATAAGAGGCCAACCTTTCAGCCTGCGTGTAAAATTCAGGTATTGTCACTATAATCATATCCCTGTTGCTAAGTGCATGTAGGTTTTGATTGTCTATTTTCCCTACTGTTTCAATACTCAAGAGATTGTCCTGTGGATTAAATGTCACAAATTCTCTCAGATTATTGGCACTTATAGTAAAAGAGAAAGTATTGCCACCCAATTGGCCATTTTGCCTTCTCACATTTACAGGGTCTGAAATATCCCACACCCAAAGATTACTGTTCATTCCAGATATGCGATAGTTTGCAGTTTGCCCTATGGAATTGCGGTTTCTAAAAATCAACTGCCCACTGCCCGGGTAATTCAATTGTCTTTTTACCTGCACTTCAATATAATCCAACCAGGCTTCAGCAGAAGGAACCTGAAGTGTATAATCAAGCGTGATATTTGGTGAGTTACTTGTAAACTGCCCGAAATCTGTTTGAACATTTGCATAGGTAGCAGTGTATGAGCTTTGCACACTTGAGATGCTATGCGTCAATAAATTTTGGCCACCTGTACGTACAGATACCGAGAAACTGCTTGAAGTAAATCGTCCGGCAATGGAAGATTTCACCAAAACTGGTTGAGAAGCAATTAAATTGGGGAAGGAAAAATCAAAACTCCGGCTAGTGGTTGCAAAATTGAAATAGTCACCATAAAACTTTCTTCCGGATTTTATCAGGTTGTTTTCCTCTTTTTCATGAAAAGCATAATCTTCAAAATCTTGGATGATTATAGTTGCGCTTCCAGAAGAAGCCTGAGTTCCCACTCTTTTACCAGGGCCAAGTGAGGTGGTAATAAAGTAATAGGTATAATCAGAATAGACATGCAAAATATGATTGTAGCGTCCTTCGTTCGGATTGTACACCCAACGATGGGGTGATTGTGCATTGAACAAAATATAATCCCCTGGATCAAAACTTCCATCTGACTGACCTTCTATATAAATAGCGTTTTCCAATAGATCATCAGGGCGCACATCGGCATTCTCTTCTGGTAACATTCCTCCACCATTTCCATAAATTCTCAAATTGGCAGGATTGATATTGTCAGGATCTAATCCGAGTTCATCCAAATCTGCATATGTTATTTTATGCACCCCATCTTCCTGTATTCTAAATTTATACCAATCGCCATTCGCCAGTACTGAATTGTTTGCATAATTTGACGGTGCCCCACTTCTTTTAGCAGCCTGTGGAATTACTTCCACTTCAAATACACCACTTTTTAAAATATAAACCCTGCCATTTTGCATTCGCATTGGCACCATATGAATATCAACAACAGGCTGTCCTTTTATCAACGCTAAATTCCCCCTGACTTCTGGACTTCCGGTAAGCAAAGAAAAATCCTGTTCTAAATTTCTGCTTTCAAGTTCTTCCCAATCAGCATTTACAAGTGTAACAAGAAGCTTCCCTTGACGCTGGATTTTATAAAGGCCACTCCATTTGGGCAAATAACCATTTTCCCGATCAATATAAGCGCCTCTAAAACTTTTTACTTTTTTGTAGGTTCC
This sequence comes from Chitinophagales bacterium, assembly GCA_040877935.1. Classification (NCBI taxonomy): domain Bacteria; kingdom Pseudomonadati; phylum Bacteroidota; class Chitinophagia; order Chitinophagales; species Chitinophagales bacterium. Next base: position 51,959 of record JBBDNB010000048.1, on the reverse strand, counting down.
GTTATCTGACTTGACAGTTTCAATAGTATTGTTCCAATCTATAGTAAAAGAAAAACGCTGTTGTGCCGTTAGGGAAAAAGAAAATAAACAAAGTAAGATTAAGCAGCTACGAAAAATCACAATCACTGAGTTGGAATTGAATAGAGAATTTAATTTTTTGATAACTTTGAAACGCAATATCGATATCCTTATTATAAAAATTGATTCCCCTTATAATGGTTCAAAAATACATTTTTAATCTTATTGCATGCTTAGCTTGTGTGTTGCTTTTTTGTTCAGCAAATGCCCAGGATTTGCAATTCAGCCAGTATATATCTGCACCATTGCACCTCAACCCTGCACTGGCAGGGATATCTTATGGCCCAAGGGTAAGTATGATCTATCGCAATGAATGGCCGAAAATTGACAAGGGCTTTGTTTCCTATGGCGCAGCATACGACATGCATATTTCTAAAATAAATTCCGGAATTGGGCTTTCCATATATAATGATAGAATTGCCAATGGACTGTTGAACACTTATAATATCAATGCATCTTATAATTATCAGGTCAGCTTCAATCGAAAATTTGGCATTAGGGTTGGGCTTTCAGCCGGATATACGCATAAAAGTGTCAATTGGTCAAGGCTTACATTTAATGATCAAATTGACCCAATCTATGGATTTGTAGACCAGCAAAACATTCCCAATCTCAGCAATGAGAACTTGCCAGAACAAATGAATGCCGGTCACCCGGATTTTGCTATTGGCTTTGTGGCTTTTTCTAAAGCTATATACGGTGGTTTTACTGTAAAACATTTTCACCGGCCAAAAATGTCTTTTTACGGAGAAGATGAAACACGTCCCACCGCAATAAATGCATTTATTGGAGCGGATATAGATTTGGCGCCAAGAAAGAGAAATTTTGATGTTTATGTGTCTCCAAACAGTGCCATTTTTTTACAGGGAAGTGCTTCTCAGCTTATGCTTGGCTCTTATCTTACTGTGCAAAAAGTTTTTGGTGGGGCATTTTTTCGCTACGTGTTCAACAATTATGACGCAATTATTGGCGTTATAGGTGTTAAATTTGAGTATTTTAAGGTGGCTTACAGTTATGATTTTACGGTTTCCGATCTTGCTCTTGCTTCAGGTGGAGCGCATGAAGCATCGCTGATAATTAATTTTTACGGAGCCGATAATCCACTGAATCCATCAAGACGCAAGACACCATTGGATTGTCCGAAGTTTTTGAATTTTTGATTTTAAAATAATTAAGCTATTTTAGCGTTTTCCTAAAAACCAATTGTAATCATGTTCACATTAAAACAACTTTGCTTAGCAACTTTTTCAGTATTGCTAATCGTACTTTTGACCTCATGTGCAAAAGAAGATTCATCCACAACAGGGTGGAAATACAATGATCCCGACTGGGGTGGTTTCGAATATGTTGATTATCCGGGACAGGAAACAGGTCCTGGATTGGTGCTTATTGAAGGAGGCACTTTCGTGATGGGACAAGTAGAACAAGATGTCATGTACGAATGGGATGCAATTCCAAGAAGAATTACAGTTCAGTCCTTTTACATGGATGAAACAGAAGTAGCAAATATTCACTACCGCGAATATCTTTACTGGTTAGAGCGAGTTTTTGGCGCTGATTACCCTGAAGTAGTTCGTAAAGCACTTCCTGACACTTTAGTGTGGAGAGAAGAATTGGCCTACAACGAACCTTTTGTAGAATACTATTTCAGACATCCTGCATATAATAACTATCCTGTAGTAGGGGTAGATTGGTTGCAGGCCAATGAATACTGCAAATGGAGAACTGATCGTGTAAATGAACTAATGTTGGTTCAGGAGGGAATTCTTGAATTGAACCCAAGTCAGGTGAATGAAGACAATTTTAATACAGAAGCTTATCTCGCTCAACAATACGAAGGTGTTGTCGCTAAAAACCTTCCTGATTTAGATCCTAATGGAAGCGGAGAACGTCCTGTGAAATTTGAAGATGGAATTTTACTTCCTGATTATAGACTTCCAACAGAAGCGGAGTGGGAATATGCTGCACTGGCACTTATTGGAAACCAACCTTATGGTAGCGAAGAAAGAATTACAGACAGAAGGATTTATCCATGGGACGGTAACAGCCTAAGATATCCAAAAGGTGGTGCATGGCAGGGTGATATGCTGGCAAATTTCCAAAGAGGTCGTGGAGATTACATGGGACTTGCAGGAAATTTGAATGACAATGCCTCAATCACTGCACCAGTTGATATGTTCTTTCCCAATGACTACGGTCTATACAATATGGCAGGAAATGTGAGCGAGTGGGTTGCCGATGTTTACCGACCACTTTCTTATGAAGATATGGAAGACCTTAATTCATTCAGAGGTAACGAATTCATGCAGAAAAAACGTGATTCCGATGGAGTTTTGGAGCCTAAAGATAGTTTAGGCCGTCTGGTTTATGAACCAGTAAAAGAGGAAGACAATGTAAACCGCAGGAATTACAAAAAATCAGACAACTTAGATTATCTTGATGGTGACGAGGATTCTGAAGCTGAATACAATTATGGCGTGTCAACTTTGATCAGTGACAATGCAAGAGTTTACAAAGGTGGTTCATGGAATGATAGAGCCTATTGGCTTTCACCTGGTGCCAGAAGATATTTAGATGAAGACGTTGCCTCGTCTGAAATAGGATTCCGCTGCGCTATGGATCGCGTTGGCAGTCCTTCTGGAAATTCAGAAAAAGGTGGCAACAAGTTTAGAAAAAGATAAGCTTAGGTAATTGTTGTAAGCGATTTTCATGAAGCACCTTTTGATACTATTAGCTATAATGGTAATCTTTAATTCCTGTAACGAGAAAGATAAAGATGCAGGGAAGGTAGCAGAGTCGTATATGCTAATTCATACTTCTTTCGTAATAAGTTAGAAAAAATTTTATTGACAAGGCGGCTAAAGCTCTTAATTCAGTAAAATACAAAGAAGACGCTATTATTGACACAAAAGAATTGACCAATTTATTAGATAGTGCTAAAATGGCTAATCAATCGAGATTGCCGCTAATAAATGGTGCACAGGAAATCGATGGGGGTATTAAATACAAAACAAAGGTGATTAAATATGTGTCTCTTCTTGACACTTTATACAACAATCAGTTTAAAGAGTATATTAAAATACTAGACAGTAAAAGAAGCAATAGATTTGAGAGAAGCAGTGAGTTGCTGTTACCTCTTTTAAAGGAACTGGATGAAGCTGGAAAATCATGTTTAGAAGCGAGTGATAAAATACGCTCTAAATACAAAATTACAATTACTGACAAAACTTCTTAACTTTAATAAGTTCGCAAACAATATTAAAAGCTAATTTTTCTAAGCCCTCAAGAAGCCATCCATTTTTCTGCCAATTACTCTATGAGTGGTAACTATAAAATCAGAAACATTAACCTTAGATTAATATCTAAATTAGAATGATAAAAAACTGTTTATAGACACTTCTGTTTTCGGTGGTTATTACGACAAAGAATTTAGTGATGATACAATTCCTTTTTTTAAAGAATTGGCAAAGCAAAAAATTGAAATTATTATTTCGGAATCGCTAGAACTTGAAATTTATCGTGCTCCAGATTTTATAATTGACTTGTTTGAATCATTAGAAAATGTTTCAAAAGCAGAACTAACGGAGGAAGCAGAAATTTTAGCTCAAAAGTACATTGAAGAAAAAGTCGTTGGCAAAACAAGTTTAGCAGACTGCCAGCATATTGCCATTGCTACTATAAATAATGTTGACGTTTTGGTAAGTTGGAACTTTAAACATATTGTAAACCTTCAAAAAATAAGAGGTTATAACTCAATAAATTTAAGAGAAGATTACAATACTTTAGAAATTAGAACACCAAAAGAAATATTTGATTATGGAGACAATAACGGTTAAACCAAATTTGGTGAAGTTAATGCGCGAGATTCGAGACAAATTCAGTTTAGAGATTTTAGACATGACTTTAGATGAAAGAAAAAAACACATAAAAAACCAAATTGAAGAGTTAAAAAAGAAAAGAGGAAAAGTCCACAAGGAAAAATGAACGCAGGTAACTGTGAGTATCGCTTCCCTACTTTTTATCTTGTTTAAATATTGTGGTAAATTATAAAAATAAGGCAAGTCAATCATTGCCTATTTTTATTCAAACCGATAAATATTTTCAAGCCTTCTCTTTAATACGGGAAGGCTTTTTTAATTTGGCAGAAATGGATATAAAAACACTCTACAACATTTACCTTGAAGCAAATGATATTTCTACCGACAGCAGAAATATCAAAACAGGTGATTTGTTTTTTGCCTTAAAAGGAGAAAATTTCAATGGGAATAAATTTGCCCTAAAAGCATTGGAAAACGGTGCTTCAAAAGTAATTGTTGACGATCCTGATTTTGCTTTGGACGAAAGGTTTTTAGTAGTGGAAAATGTATTGGAAACACTACAGGACTTAGCCGCTTATCACAGGAAACAACTTGCAGTTCCTGTGATAGCCATAGCCGGAAGCAATGGAAAAACAACTACCAAAGAATTGATGGCTGCTGTTTTAAATACAAGTTATAAGACTTCTTTCACCCAAGGCAATTACAACAATGAAATTGGTCTTCCTCTTACTTTGCTCAATATAAAACAGGATGCTGAACTTATAATCCTGGAAATGGGCGCAAGAAAAAGGGGCGATATTGCTTTCCTTTGCGAAATTGCCACTCCCACCCATGGATTAATCACCAATATTGGCAAGGATCACATAGAGTTTTTTGGCAGTGTAGAAAATACGCTGAAAGCCAATGCAGAACTATTTGACTACCTGAAAGCCAATGCAGGAGTTGTCTTTGTAAACCCTGAACATAAAGCACTTATTGAAGCGGCAAAAGAAGCCCAAACGATCATTCGATATGGGGAAACTCCGGGCGTAGAGTATCCCGGACGAATTGAATCGGGACATCCTTATGTGCATTTTGCATTTTTGATAGATGATGAATGGATGAATTGTGAAACTCAATTGGTAGGCACTTATAATTTAGAGAACTTAATGGCAGCAGTAGCTGTAGGTCATTATTTTAAGGTGCCCTCAAAAAAAATATGCGAGGCAATAAAAGCATACCAAGCTAAAAACAATCGTTCACAACTCATTCAATTCGACAGCAACACAGTAATACTTGACGCCTATAATGCAAATCCATCCTCAATGGAACTTGCACTAAAAAGCTTTGATGAAATAGAGCATCCAAAAAAAATGCTAGTACTGGGTGATATGTTGGAACTTGGTGACACAAGTGAAGAAGAACATTTACTTACAATTCTTCAGATCAAACAAATGCAGGTTGATAAAATTATTCTGGTTGGCGAAGAATTCGGAAAATTAAAACACAAAGTAGATTGTCTGCATTTTAATGATTATAAAGAATTGAAAGATTGGTTCAATTTGAATTTACCGCAGGACTACCTGATTTTAGTAAAAGGCTCAAGAGGTATCAGTCTTGAAAAGGTATTTCTCAATTGAATTTTTGTACTGCTTTCATCCAGCGTTCAGGAATCTCGTTTTTAGAAGCCAACTGATAATCAGTATAAGAACAAGGAATCACATACCTGTTGCCCGACTGTTCTTCATTTAAATCAGGAATTTCCATCCACCATTTTTCACTGAGTTTACTTTTTAAAAAAACCATTTCACCTTCTGTCCCATCTACACTCACAGAATATTTAATAAAATTTCTTCTTTTAAAATCAGGGAAATCAGCTTTAGAAAGGCTCCTGGCTTCCAAAAAATACCATATCATTTGCGCCATCAACTGTGCCGTTTGCCCCTGCTCATCTGCATCGGTATCCACACCATAAATCCCCAGTGATTTTAGCCTGCCACTAAGCCCCGCATAGCGCATAATCTGACAAGCCTGTTGGCCATAAAAACCATTTGGAGTAGGATCTAAAACACCTTTGGCATCAGGATATCGAATAGCTCCCATATCAAAACTCAACACATCCGTATCGCGGGCTATTGGTTCTATTTCTTCTATATTATCCTGCAAAAGTGAAAGCCGATAAGCCTCATAATTGAGTTTGTCAAGTGTATGAAGTGCTTCACCCGAAGTAAAATGCATTTGATATCCAATAACATTAAAATCAAACAAATTTACCTTCCCTGAAGTCAAAACTTCCATCAAAAAATTCTTATCGCTCATTGCTTCATTTTTCGAATCAAAAAAATCAATTTTCTGATCGGCAATAAGTAAATTCAAGCCGGTTTTCTGCTTTGGAAAAGCCTCGAGCTGTGCATAGGTCAAATCATGACTGCCCCCAATAATCAAAGGGAAGATATTTGCTGCTAACAATTCTTCGCAAACCAATTTCAGTGCAGCTCGGCTGTCATTCAATTCAGCTCCGGGTTTAAGGTCGCCCATATCAATCAACTGAAGTGCTCCGGGTATTTCCGAAAGCTGATACAATGACCTTCTAATGAGCAATGCATCAGAACTTTTTTCTAAAAAACCCGAACCTCGATATTCAGGTACATGTACAATTGCAATGCCTTTTTTCAGTTCTGGCAAATCCCCATTGTAAAAAAGCACCTGCTCTCCAACTGATCTTTTCATTAGTGTGCGGAAATAGTCCTGAACTTCATGTTCAACGGGTGTTAAAAAGTCCTGTATCATAAGCTTTACTTATGTAGTAAAGCTAAAAAAATATAGTTTGAGCCAAGCCTGTATATTTACACATTTCAACAGTGCTTTTCTGCGATTGTATAGCCTTAGTTTTATTAGCTTTGCAAAATTATATCAAAAAGCTAAAAAATAAACAGGATCAGGTTAGGGCTAAAATCATCCCTTCTTGCACTGAGCTAAAATATAGAATGAATGAGTGAGCTATTGAAGCAGTTTAAAGAAAAAAGGTCTGAGATTGTTTTTGAATGGAAAGACACTGAAACTGAAGCAGAAGGATGGGTAGTAATCAATTCATTAAGAGGTGGTGCTGCCGGTGGAGGAACCCGAATGCGCAAAGGACTCGACAAGAAAGAAGTAGAATCACTGGCTAAAACAATGGAAATTAAATTTACCATTTCAGGACCACCAATTGGCGGAGCTAAATCAGGCATCAACTTTGATCCCAATGACCCAAGAAAACCTGGAGTACTCGACAGATGGTTTAAGGCTGTAATTCCTCTTTTGAAAAATTACTACGGAACCGGTGGCGATCTGAATGTGGATGAAGTAAAAGAAGTGATTCCAATCACAGAAGACTACGGCCTGTGGCATCCGCAAGAAGGTGTAGTAAACGGACACTTTAAGGCCAATCAAAAAAGCAAGATCCATATTATAGGGCAATTGCGCCAGGGAGTTTCCAAAAAACTGGAAGATCCACGCTATTCACCTGATATTTCTAAAAAATACCTGGTGGCCGATATGATCACCGGTTTTGGTGTTGCCCAATCGGTAAAACATTACTATAATGTCTATAAAAACGGAAGTATAAAAGACAAAAAAGTCATTATGCAAGGCTGGGGAAATGTAGCCGGTGCAGCAGCTTATTACCTTGCGCAAGATGGGGCTAAAATTATCGGGATAATTGATCGAAACGGAGGATTGATCAAAGAGGAAGGATTAGATTTCATGGAAGTAAGAGAACTTTTTATTAACAGAAAGAACAATGCGCTAACTTCTACTGAAATGCTACCATTTGATGAGGTAAATGCTCACATATGGCAACAGAAAACAGATATTTTTATTCCTGGAGCTGCCTCCAGGCTTGTGAGCAAAGAAAACATAGACAGCCTGATAAAAGGAGGACTGGAAGTGATTTCATGCGGAGCCAATGTGCCATTTATTGAAGATGAAAACTTTTTTGGCCCCACTACTCAGTACATCGACAAAAAAACGAGCCTGATCCCAGATTTTATTGCCAATTGCGGTATGGCACGTGTATTTGCCTACCTGATGAAAGAAAGTGAAATATCCGTAACCGATGAGGCTATTTTTAATGATGTTTCAGATATCATATTAAAAGCACTGGAAGAAAGTCATTCTGTGAACAGCTCAGAAACCAACCTTACCCGAACAGCTCTAAACCTTGCTTTAGATAAATTATTAAATAAATAACTATGAAACGCAGTATTAGCCTCCTGCAGAAATTCTCCGAGAAATCATACACTTTTAATTATTTAATTCCCGGTATTTTATTACTGCTTTTCATTATACCCATTGCAGCTTTTGGTACTGACACAAGTGCATTGAGTGGGGCTGTTTCAGATGTTGGTGCCAGCCCTGTTCACCATGCAGACCCTGCCCCCTGGTCTGTTGCCCCATTTGTGTTATTGCTCTTGATGATTGCTACAGGCCCATTATTTTATGCCCATTTTTGGCATAAATATTACCCTGTAATTGCCATCGTTCTAGGTTTAATTACTGTGCTTTATTATGTGCTTCATTTACACGACCTGCACCATCCTATACATTCTGCCGCTGAATATTTTTCATTTATAGCCTTACTTACAGCACTTTTCGTTGCATCAGGAGGTATCCTTATAAAAGTTGATAAGAAAGGTACGCCAATGGTCAATATCCTATTGCTGATCTTTGGTGCTGCACTTGCCAATATTATTGGTACAACCGGGGCGTCTATGCTGCTCATTCGCCCTTTTATAAGATTGAACCACCACAGAATCCAGCCTTATCATATTGTGTTTTTCATTTTCATGGTAAGTAATGTAGGTGGATGCCTTACTCCTATTGGTGACCCACCTCTGTTCCTGGGATTTTTAAAAGGGGTTCCCTTTTTCTGGACAGTAGAATATATCTGGCAGAAATGGTTTTTCGGAATTGGTTTGCTCGCGGCAATATTCTATTACCTTGATGCCAGAAATCTTGCTCAAAATAAAGCTGAGCAAAAGAATTTTAGCGGAAAAATTGAAGTGAAAGGACTAAAAAACACAATCTGGCTGGCCATAACAATTGGAGCTGTATTCCTCGACCCCAATGTGATTGGCTGGGTGCCTGCATTGGAAATCGGTGGAGATAAATTCAGTTTCCTGAGAGAATTTATTATGCTGGGGACAGCATTTCTTGCCTTTAAAACAGCAGATAAAGATTGTTTGAAAGGCAATGAATTTGATTTTGAACCCATAAAAGAAGTGGCATTTTTATTTATTGGGATTTTTGCTACAATGATGCCCGCTCTGCAATTGATCAGTACATTTGCTGGATCTGAAGCCGGTGCTGTGCTTATAACCAAAAATTCGCTTTATTGGGCTACCGGAATGCTGTCAGGAGTTTTGGACAATGCACCTACTTACCTGAATTTTCTGTCTGCCGCCATGGGTAAAGTTGGGCTAAATATTGAAAACAAAGCGCATGTTGCCCAATTTGCTGCTGAGCAGGTTGATTTCCTGATATCAGTTTCCGTATCATCGGTATTTTTTGGAGCTTTCACTTATATAGGAAATGCACCCAACTTTATGGTAAAAGCAATAGCCGAACAGGCAGGTATTCAAATGCCTTCTTTCGTGGGGTACATTGTACGTTACTCAGTTCCTTTTTTAATTCCTGTGCTACTTCTTACCTGGATAGTGTTTTTCATATTGTTATAAATCAGAATAAGCAAATAGAATTCTTGGATATCCCAATCTTTTATTAGTTTGGCATATTCTAAAATGAATTTATGTTAGTAAAGACTTTTGGCAGCGCGGTATATGGGGTGGATGCACATACCATTACCATTGAAACCATGGTTACAGGGGGCATGAACTACTACCTGGTAGGATTGCCCGATAATGCTGTAAAGGAAGGTCAGCAGCGCATTGAGGCTGCTCTGAAAACCAATGGTTTCAAGATGCCGCGCACCAAAATAGTGGTGAACATGGCGCCTGCCGATATCAAAAAAGAAGGATCGGCCTATGACCTGAGCATCGCTGCCGGAATCCTTGCTGCCTCAGAACAGATGAGCGATGAGTTGCTAAAAGACTTTATCATTATGGGCGAATTATCGCTCGATGGAAATGTACAGCCCATTAAAGGGGCATTGCCGATAGCCATAAAAGCACGGCAGGAAAATTTCAAAGGCCTGATCCTTCCAAAAGCCAATGCCCGTGAGGCTGCCATAGTAAATGATGTGGATGTTTACGGGGTGGAAAATATCCGTCAGGTGGTAGATTTACTGAACGGGGAATCGGATTTACAGCCCGAATTTGTAGATACACGCAATGAGTTTTTTGAAAGCCTGGATCATATTGAGCTTGATTTTTCAGATGTAAAGGGACAGGAAAATATCAAAAGATCATTGGAAATTGCTGCAGCCGGTGGCCACAACGTAATCTTAATAGGTCCGCCCGGAGCGGGAAAAACCATGCTGGCGAAGCGGATGCCGGGCATTTTACCTCCACTCAATCTTCGAGAGGCACTGGAAACCACCAAAATTCATTCGGTTGCCGGACAGTTGCAAGACCACTCAAGCCTGATACACCAAAGACCCTTTCGCGCTCCACATCACACCGTGAGCGATGTGGCACTGGTGGGTGGCGGCAATTATCCGCAACCCGGTGAGATTTCCCTGGCGCACAATGGGGTTTTATTTTTGGACGAATTGCCCGAATTCAAGCGCAGCGTACTCGAAGTACTCAGGCAACCTATTGAAGATCGGCATATTACCATTTCCCGCGCAAAATTCACCGTGGATTACCCTGCAAGCTTTATGTTGGTTTCTTCTATGAATCCTTGTGGTTGTGGACCCCATTTGAATGGGTTTCATGAAGAAGGGCGTTTGGTGGCGTGAGGTATAAAAGATTGATGGTGATATCTTCTTCACCAACAATAATTGATTCTGTAATTGTATTTACAATCTCTCTTTTTTCATCTATTGAATAGGTTGTCCATTTTTTGTAAACACTCCTGGCTTCATCAAACATATATTCACTTGATGTTTGTAATTGTTCTAAGGCTTGTATTTCTCCTTCGAGTTTTGGGATGGTATCTCGTTGTTGATTGAGCTGTTCGTATATTGGATTATAGAGTTCTCCAAAACCTTTGGTTGGAATTTCACCTTCTTTGTGAAGTTGGACGAGATTATTTATTTCAATTTCTAGTTCTTTTATTTTTGATTGAATTGCTGAAAGTGCTTTCTTTTTTTCATAGATTTTCTGATTGCTGTCAGAGAGATGTTCTTTCAAACTATCTTCTGAGATAACATATTCTGTCAGTTGTTCATGGAAAATTACATCGAGATCCTCATCCTTGATTTTGTTGTTGCACTTTTTGCAAACATATTTTGAAGTTGGTGTTTGGTAGTGGAATTTGCCACCACAGGCGCAATGTGTGACTTTTGTGAATGGTTTCACCTTTCCGTTAGTCCTTCTCTTAAAAGTGCTCATTTGCTCGTCTAAGAGCTTTTGGGTTTCATCCCATACTTCTTCTGATATAATGGCCGGGGCTTTTTGGAAAACCCATTCATCTTGTGGTTTTTCAATCCATTTTTTTCCTTCTCCGGTGCTTTGAGTGTAGTTCATACGTCTCATGCCTTTTGCGATGGGATCACGAAGGAGACGGGTTAGGGTGTTTTTTGTGAATTTTGCTCCTTTTCTGGTTCGATACCCTTGTTCATTAAGGGTATTAATCACCGTTGTTTTTCTTTTGAGCTTGAGAAAAAGCTCGTACATCATCTTTCTGATCGGAGCTTCCTTGTCATCGATTTCCAGCTTTTTATCATTCCATTTGTAGCCATATGGTGCCGCTCCTCCTAAAGGTTTTCCAAGCTTTGCTCGTATGGGCACGGAAGCAGCAACACGAGTCGAAATCTCTTCACGTTCCCATTGAGCCATTGCTGATATGAGGGTATAGAAGAATCGTCCTGCTGGTGACGATGTATCTATTGATTCATACAGACTTACCAAGTCCGCTTTGTAGGTATGAAAATATTCAGCAAAATCTAAAAGCTCTTTGGTGTTTCTTGCAAGACGTGCGAGTTTTGAGAAAATTAAACCAGTAATGTGCCCCCGCTTTACATCTGCAAGCATCCTTTGCGCTTCCGGGTGTTTCATTACTGATTTCCCACTCACTCCCTCCAAGTGATAGATTTCTACAACCTCCCAGCTTTTAACCTCGGCATACATTTCCGCCTTTTTCTGATGGTGTTCTGGGCTATCTCCCTTTGCTTGATCATCGGTGCTGACTCTCAGCCAAATTCCTACTTTTTTCATTTCATGCCTTTTCCCTAAAGGTATGAAATATATGATACACATGGAGGGTGTGTATTGATTATTCTCATATTATTCATCTATAGCTATTCCAAAGATATAGAGCGACTTATGAGTACGATTCGTTTAAACGATCATACATCAAAGTGAGAAGTCCCAAGCCCATGCCTAATACTCCAAGTGCTTGGGTGTTTTCGTTTTTAGAAGTTCCGGCAATTGCTACACTTGCTAAAGCAATGCTGGCACCGAAGGTTCTCGTTTGATCGCTGTATGATCTACTATACTGGATATCATTTGCAAAATGTTCGCAGTTATTGAAAAAGAAATTATAACTGTTTTCATTAGCTCTTAATAAGGCTCTTTGGACTGCAATTCTTCTTTCTTTCTCCGACCCAGGAAACCTTCTAATCCTTTCCACCTTGTATTTAATGAAATATTTTTCCTGCGCTTCTTCTTTGGTTAGAATTTTAACCCCCTCTTGCATGTATATCATATAAAAACTTTGCCCACGCTTCTTACCAAGAAAAACTGCATAGTGATTTACTAAAGCGAATTTTCTAGATCTAACAACGATTGCATCACCTGGATGAATCACGAGGGCTGATCTTCTTCTCAAACTTGGACGATTCATAGGAGAGGATCTTCTTCTTAATTTTCTCATTTTTTATGTTGGTTGATGAAATATGAAAATAGCAAATTAGAAATTATAGTTTTCCCTTAAAGGGAGTTATTGGGATGATTTGGGTGTTATCTGGAAGAAACAGTGGTTTTCCGTTCTTTATGTTAGGTCAAATCAAGTGAATCAAAGAGGTGATCTTCATTTTTATAGAGAAAAGCTGAGATGTTGTGCGGGAGAACTAAAAGAACTCGACCATCTTGAAATCGATATACGGTATAGTCAAAGCCGTGTCTATTAATTATTGCATTGAGTTCAACATCACGCTCAGCATGATATTTCTGTATTCCTTTTTCAATGTGTTCTGGTTTAACTCGAATGACTTCTTGAGACATGGTTTAAAGATATGCAAAACAAGTGTTTTTAGGTTTTTATCTACTAAAAAATCTTCTCACTTTATCTCTGAAAGAACATTATTTTTTAATCCTAGAAAACCCCTCGGCTCTGCCGCGGGGTTTTTGATTTAGGTAAGATATAGTTGAAAAAATAGTTTATGTAACTAATAAAGCATTAATCAAAATCTCTGATTTTATGACTAGAATCGAAAAAGTAGATTGAGTTGTATCACATAATGGAACAATCGATTTTTCAGATAGCAAATACTATACAGAATATAAATTTAAATTATATTTTTACTTTAAAATGAGAATAAAGAATAACCTACTGCAATTCCTAACCATGGTTTTGATTGATAATCCCATTCAGTACTATTTTCTCCAAGACCAAAATCAAACCCTCCAGTTAAACCAAATGTAAATTTTTGATATGCATACATATATCCTAAACCTAGCGATATAGATGCTGTAGTAACATCTTCTTCACTGCCATCTTCATCTTCAAATGAGAAATCTAATTTGTTTGCTCCCACGAAACCACCAAGTGTATGTTGGGAATCATATTGTTTATTTCCTATTTTTTTTCTGTGAAGAAAATTTGTCTTACCCCAAGTATGGCCCAATAAAGCCCCTAAGTTTATTCCAGTAGAAAACTCAGTTTTATCTTCTCCAAACCTCACTTTTAAAGGAACTGATAAAGCATTGAAAGACCACTGCTTAAAACGAATTTTAACAGACCTCCTATTTTTCAGCTCATAATAATAAACTGAATCTCTGTCAATATACCCCCCTTCAGAATTTACTAGCCAAGGATTAATGAATAGTTTATGTGATTCATTTTTTTCTCCAAAAATAATATTTGATTTTAGGCCTCTGCTTCCAGCTATTTTGATAATTGTGTCGTTAACTTCTTTATCTGCATGTTCAGTCTTTAGTGTTAAGAAAACTTCTTTGTTTTTTGTTCTTTGTTTTCGTTCGTCATAATACTTTTCAGTGTACTTTATAGTATCTTTTACAAAGTATCTCTTTTTATATGCATCTTGAGCATTTACTATTTGGACAAAACAAATTATTACAAGGCATGAAATAGACTTTATCATTATTTATATTTTTAATATTTTAGAGTAGTATAGATAGGAAAATGATCCGAGTTGTATAATTTGTCACTGATCACTCCTTGAGAAAAATTCTCTTTATCATCCCCATCAACAAAAATATTATCAATCGGGCCTGAACCAAAATCTCTTTCATAGGTTGTTGCATCAGTCCATTTTAAAAGGTTTTTCATTGTTAAACCATTTACAATCCCGGCTTCAAAAATTGCGTGTGTGTCATCATATCCATCATCAGAATCAGAACAATCCTCATAGCAATCTTCATCGAGTTTTGTACCATTTTTCTTGCTATCAGCATGTCCAACATTAAAGTCTCCGGCAACGATAAAAGTGTAGTGGGGGTATAATATTTTAGCTTGTGAGACAAAGTTAGCGATGGCTATAGCAACACGTTCACGTTTAAAGGCATTCTCCTTATCATCATTCCCAGTTCTTCCGACCGATGATTTTAAATGAACAGGGATTACGACTAAATTTAAACATTCGATTTCAACCCATAGAAAGCCTCTACCTGTTCCAGAATTTGACGTATATCCCTTGATGGTTTCGACCATTTCAATTTCTTCGGCATCTCCCAACCCTCCATTTGTTGAAATATCAAATTCGATGACTCTTGAAATGGGATATTTTGACAGTACGCCTGTTTCAAAGGAGCCATGTCTGCCAGTTCCTCCTGTCACAAAATTGGATGATGCATGAAAATAGTCAGTAAGCCCCATAGCATTACCAATCCCTTCCATTAATGATCCATCGGTGTATTCTTGGAGTAACAGTATATCAGGTGAAAGATCATCACCAAAGCTTTGGAAATCAGTACTTCTATTAGAAATATCTTCCTCGGAGAAAATTTCTTTGAGGTTCCAGGATACGATATCAATACTTTGAGAAAAAGAATTGAACGTGATTATTGTCAGGCTAATAAAGAAGATGTTTTTCATTTCAAGTGTTTTTGTCAGGAGACATTAAATTTAAAGATAAACTCGAAGGTAATGAAATAAATATAATATCAATACAGATTTCACTAATTTATAGGAGTTAAATTTTGATTTTGTTATGTTTACACTTATGTTAAGCGATGTATGAATTACTGGATCATAATCCATTGATTTTTACATCGCATGTAATTACATTTACTTTTTATTATCAGTATCAAGGTGATTTGGAAAATATGTCCATCAATTCAAGAGGAGGTTATAAGTTCTAACATATCCAAAAATTAAGCTCTTTTAATCAGAAAAGGTCATTCTTAAAATATTGCTATACAATTTTCACAATAGAAATATAACCTTCAATCGAATTCTAATTTATGCCTCTTAATAACATCTTTTATTTTCACAAAATCGAGAACTACAATAACATTCATTATTTTGCTAATTTTGCTCTAAAAATATTATATGCATACTTTATCAGAAGGATAGAAGAAATACACCTTATATCCAGTAGTTAGATATAATGCAAAAAAATAAAATAGTATGATAAATATTAATTCGAAAAGACATAAAGAAGGAAACGAGGCGTTAAGAATTGCTGTTGAAGAAAATAGTTTTGAAGACTGGATTTCCTATGTAAATGATTCATTACATGATGGATTCTTGAATATTTTTGCATCAAAGTATGGCCTAAAAGCTTTAAATTCTGTTGGTTATGGAAATCTGAAAGATTTCTTTTTAGATATTGACAATTTTAAAAAAACCTCAACCAACCCAAATCATGAGATGGATAAAATTGGCATGGTATTGTATTATGCATGGGAGGCTTTATCAAAAAACATAACACATCATATTTCAAATTCAAGGAATATAATGAATATTCCAGCATCAGGTGGACTATTAATATACGTGGCTGGAATGCATTTCTGTATCATTTCAAGATTTCACAGATATAAAACTGGTCTTGAGGTCATTGATGCAATTGACGAACCCCAATCTGTTTTTGATTTCTGGGGTTCAATAAATCAAGCAGGAATGAGTAGTCGAAATATGTTGAAAGAAATCCTTAGTACTGGACATAAACTTATATATCATAGAGGAATTTTAATTCATGTGGATAAAAGAAAGGATGTACAAGTTTTCGGACCATCCATTGATACAATATTGATGAACGAAGTTTTATGTCAATACTATTTCGAAGAAGAAAAAACTAATAGTAAGGCAACAGAAATTGGATGTGGGAATGGGTTATTATCAATTTCAACTGTGAAGAATCAGAATGGTTTAGATCAGCTTGATATAGTAGATGTGAACTTTAATGCTATCTATTGCACTCACAAAAACCTGTATTCAAATTTGACCAAACACCAAATTGACAATAAGACAATTTCATTTATCTGCGGAAAGTTCAGTACTCAAGTATTGAAATGCAAATATGATCTCGCAATCTGCAATCCTCCATATATTCCACTTCCAAAATCAAATAGAAAAACAGATGTTTCTCAAGATTACTATACTGCGGTTGGGGGATTAGAAGTCATTGATACTTAGGTTCTAGTCTGAAACGCAACAGGATCTAACCCCTCAACAAACACCTCATAGGGCGTTAAATAGTTAAGTCTCTTGCGAGGACGGTGATTGAGTTGGTGAACCACTCCATCAACGTCTGCTTGTGTCAGTGTACTGAAGTCAGTACCTTTTGGGAAGTAGCGACGAAGTAACCCGTTGAAGTTTTCGTTGCACCCTCGTTCCCAGCTGTGATAGGCATGGGCTCGGTAGACCATCATACCAGTGTAACGTTCAACAAGAGAATCGTCTCCACCAAACTCGGTACCTCGGTCGTAGGTGATACTTCTTCGTTTGCTGTCAGGCAACGTACTGAAGCGTTTGATGGTATGTTGCTGCACAATGTCACTGCTCACCTGATGCAGTACATCGACGAGTCCATAGCCACTCTTTCGATCAACGTGAGTGAGGAGTCGTTGTTTCTTTCCCTTTCCGATGACGGTATCACCTTCGAAGTCACCGAGGTACTGCTTGGTGTCAACCGATACTGGTCGTGTCTCAATACAGCGAAACTGTTGTATTCTCCTGTTCTTTTCACGTTTCTTTGTTCCTCTCTTTCTTCGGTACTGAGTCTTCTTGAAGCACAACAGAGGACACCAAGCAGGTCGGTGGGTGTAGATGAACTGATAAATGGTTTCCGTACAGACAGTTGGCAGGGTTGGGATGTGAGCTAATCTCCCTGCAATCTGCTGGGGTGAGTGACCTTCGTTGAGCTGTACTTCAATATGGTTCTGCAGGGTCGAATGATGGAGTATCTTCTGATACCCTTGTTTCGCTTTTTCTCTTCGTTTCAGATACTGTTGATGTGCGTATCCATATCGATACTGCCCATCGTCACCAGTATTGCGTTTCAATTCTCGAGAAATGACACTGCGGTTTCGATTTAACAGCTGTGCTATCTGTGTATACTTCCAGTTACAAGACAGACAGTATGCTATTACTTTTCGCTCTTCTTTGCTAATGTGTGTAGACATAGCCTCTTTGGTTGGTTAAGTGAGTAATGCACCTTAACTATATCAAAGGGGTTATGTTTTTTTGTTGCATTTCAGACTGGGATTCAAGATACAATATTTGACAATTTAGATGAAATTATAAATGAAAAAGGTGAATTATTCCTACTTATAAGTCACATTACTTACAAACATGTAAAAGAAAAATTACCAAAGCAATATAAAATCAAGGAACTGCTTAAGGATGGTCATGAAGTACTATTTGATGTAGAAGCAGTTTTTAGCAAACCTAGATGGTTTAAATTCTTAAAAGAAAATTTTGGTATTATTACTCGAAATGATATTCATTACCATAAGATTATACCACTAATAATAAAAAGAAAATAAATGGATTCAATAATATTAAGATTCAGAGATTTAATTACGGAAGAAGGAGGAACTATATTAGATCATCAAGATTTGATTAACAATCATGGCGAAGTATGGTGGGGCTGGTGGATGAAGCAGTATGAGACACCTCCAATTGAACAATTCAAGTTTATTAAAACAATCTGTGACGAGAAAGAATATTTCAAAGCATATCTGTTCAACAGTGGTTCACTAAAAATATTTCGAACAAATATTATAGATATTAAAGTTGCGCCAATACCTACCACTATAGGAACACCTTATCCAGAAAAATCTCCAAATTATTATCACAGAGGGTCTTATCCAGCATGGTTCCTATTAAGCAGGATTGATGAAGTGAAAGTTGAAGAGAAGAATATTTTAATCAAAGATTTTCCAACTGTGTCAACGAAAAAGAAAAATGAAGCCAGATTTAAAAATATATTGGATAAAAAAGTTACTAATTTAGAAGGGTTAAGGCAAACTGACGTAACAATGTGGTTAGTTGAAATATAATGAGAACTCTATTAATAACAGATCTTGACAATACCCTCTACAATTGGGTGGACTACTTTGGCATGAGCTATAGAGGTATGGTTCATGCTGTTGCAAAAGAAATGAAAATAAGTGAAGAAGAGTTTAATGATGGTGCCAAGGAAGTCTTTTCAAAAGTTGGAACACTTGAATATAGTTTTTTAATTCAAGAACTTCCCTTTATATCACGTTACACTTCAGATGAGATTCAAAAATTCATTTCACTTGCAAAAAAAGTATTTTCAATTGTCAGAACAAAAAATCTTAGACCATATCCTGGAGTTAAAGAAACATTTGAGTTCCTTAAGTCTTCCGGGGTAATAATAGTTGCAGTTACTAATGCTCCTATTTTTTTTGGAGAGCAAAGAATAAAACAACTAAACTTAGACAAATACTTTCATGGAATTCTTGGATGGGAAGGCATTTCAATTCCTGACAGTCCATTTAGTGAGGAGATAAGAAAAAAAGCTGAAACAAATCATTATCAATCTAAACATATTAAACACAGATGGCCAGAGCCTAAAGAAAACATAAAGCCGAATCCAATTGGTTATTTAAAAGTAATTTCAAGTTTGTTTGTTTCTCACAAGGAAACTTACGTAATTGGAGATAGCCTTGCTAAAGATATACTTCCTGCGAATGAAATTGGAGCACATTCAATATGGGCCAAGTATGGTGCTATTTATGAAGAAAAAAATTTTGAAACTCTATTAAAAATGACATATTGGACTGATAAAAAAATTAAAAAAGAATACAAGAAACAAACTGTAGTACCACAATACGAAGTAGACTCTTTTAGCGATTTAAGAAAAATAGTAAAAGGTCCACAGTTGAACCTGTTTGACCAATGAGAATATTTTGTTTTATAGGTCCACCGTCATGCGGTAAAGGAACGCAAGCAAAAAATATTAAAAATAGATACGGTGTCAAACACATATCAACTGGTACTTTAATCAGGGAAGAAATTAAGAAGGAAAATAAATATGGTATACTGCTAAAAAAA
The DNA here is from genome assembly GCA_040877935.1 of Chitinophagales bacterium. Classification (NCBI taxonomy): domain Bacteria; kingdom Pseudomonadati; phylum Bacteroidota; class Chitinophagia; order Chitinophagales; species Chitinophagales bacterium. The sequence goes on along the minus strand of JBBDNB010000048.1, from coordinate 32,274 downwards.
TATGTTGATAAAAGAGAATTAATCCCGGATAATTTGATTCAAATACTTCTTGAAAATATAATTATAAATTCCTCCATTGAGGATTCAATTATAATTGACGGATTTCCAAGAACAGTAGGTCAAGTAGACAATTTTTTAAATTTCCTGAATAAAAAAAATCTAAATATCGAGAAGATGATAATTCTATCTGTTTCAGAAAAAGAGCTAAGCAGACGAAAAGAAAAGAGGAGAATTGAATCAAATCGTACAGATGATAAAGAAGAAATACAGAAATACAGAGAAATAGTATATAATAGAGATACTATACCTGCTATAGAAAAACTAAAAAGTAGAATTGAATTTTGTGAAATTTTAGCAGAAGGAACTATTAGTCAAGTTTCTAATCAAATAGTAAAATGTATGGAATTATGAAATCAAATCAAAGAATATTAACTAAAAAAATTGTTGAATTCATTAAAGAGAGAAACTGGTCTAAATATCATTCCGCAAAAAATATTGCAATGAGTCTAAACGTAGAGTCAAGTGAAGTATTAGAAGTCTTTCTATGGAAAGAAGAATCTGAAATTGACATCGATCATTTGAAGCAAGAAATTGGTGACACCTACTACTCATTGTTATTGCTTTGTAATAAGATGAACATTGATCTTGAAGAAGCACTATTGGATAAATTAGAAATAAACAAGAAAAAATATCCAATAACAAAATGCTATGGAAAGAATTTAAAATACACAGAACTATAGAGAAGCACTATAGCTAACAAGCGATTGATGATCATGCCTCCTACCCTACATCAGCACACCGCATATCGCATCATTATTGTGCCATTGACTCTTCTACACTCCGTATGGCTCGTAATGTGATCCCTGCTTGTGCTGAACTTGCTCGCTAAAGGTCCCTCAACGTCTGCAAAAAATTAATCGCCAAACTTCACATTGATTCTGTATCCTTTTCACTCGGAATATGCATTAGGAAATCTATTGCTGCATGAAATCACTTCAAAATTAGACACTTCGTTGCTGTTTTGTTTAAAATAGTGTTCCGCCCCATCAAATTTCAGCCGGGCTTGCCTACTTCTGAGTCTTCTTGCCTGCGGCTGAATACGACATATCACATAGTCGAGGGTTAGATAGAAGCAGAGGCAGATGCGTATTTTCTCTACAAAGTTTGAAAATGCCGTTTTTCCTTTTGCTTTAACCCTGCGCAACAATTCCAGCAATAAATATGCAATCAGGGCATTACAGTTAATCAATTACCAAAACGGAAAACCTTTAAACCACATTAAACATGCGCTCGCTGCTTAAATTTAAATCGCTAAACGGGTTAATTTATTATTTACAGCAAAAAGTATGGATAATAATAATAAGGAATCGAATTGTCTTTGAAAATACTTCATTATGTGGAGGGTACGAGTCATTAAATGAAAGGAGAAAACTCTTTGATTAGGTATGGTCAATTCGAATTAGGTTCTTGCGCGTGCAATAAAAATTGTAATGTTCTCGGTTTGAGGCAAGATTACTCCTTTTTGAAGAATGCTCCCAAGCAATGCTCCTCCTTTGTCGGATTCCTACTTGTGAGACATTCCCAAAAAGAATTGTTGGTCGCTTACACCGAGAAAAGCAGAAGCTATGAGTACTGTTATTGTGTAATGTAGTAATGGGTGCAGATAAGGGAGAGGGCATCGAATATCCCCATATAATAGCTTTCAGGTTGCCACAGTTTTCTTTTGGTTGGCATTTTTTGCTTGAGTTCGGGAAACCATTCCGCTATCTTCTTGGCAATCTCATATTTAGATGTAGCCTTGAATTGCTTAAAAATATAGCGGATTTGATCACGTGAATATTGCCGTACCTCTATCCCGTTTTCTTCACACTGTCTCAAAATGTCTTCTATGAGCTTCTTGGTTCGTTTCCCGCCTCTGCTGTACTTTCCATATGGGGTTTGAACAAGAATGATGGTTGGGATAAAGTAATCAAGGAGCATCTCAATCTGTTTTAAGGCTTTTTTTACATCCCTTGGGCGCAAGGATTTTACGCCATAATCAAGGAGCTTAGTACCATCCATGCATGCATATCCAAAGCCTGATGTACTTGCGTATATTGCTAATGTTATTTCGCCATTGGTATTCATGAGAATGAGTTGGTTAATCTTTTAAGTGATTCCTTCAAAAATTGAATGCGGTTTTGGGTTGAGGGTACCGGCTTTTCTTCCTGGAGTCTTTGGATTCTCTTGTTAATCTGGGGCAGGATTTTTTTGGCTATTCTTTCACGTTGATGTGGGATAAGTTGTTCTATGGGGACATCAAGAAGAAGGTGATAGGTAATGAGTGTGTTGGTGTGTATGTCCTGCAAGCCACTTTCACATTTGGAAACATGGGAATGATCAAATCTCGATCCTAAAAGAAATGAAATATCTTTTTGACTCAAAGATGATTTCTTCCTATGCACTTTAAGATGGTTGTGGAGTTTTCTCATAACAAAAAAAGGGTATTAAGAACTTAATCTGTAATACCCTCAAAGCATAGATGAAAATCCAGGCTTATCGTAGCAGTGTAAATTTGCTTAATGAGCAAATTTTTTTGTGGTGTATCAGCGTATTATTCCAAACCTATCCTTTAGCGGATACTCAAGAGCCAAGCTCTTAATGGTTATTGGTAATACAACTCATGTATGCTTTCACACCTGATCAGAAGGCTCAATTCTGTGAATTAAAAATTCACAGATTAGCATCCTATCAGCTATGAAAGTGAAATGAATTATTGTTGGGATTATACCATAAGGTAAGGGGCGTTTATTTATTTTGTTTTTTATTTTGTTATGTGAAGTTTTTGCGTTGATATAATGAAAAAAGTTTTCTGCATAAATTCTATCTTCTGCACTTGTTTTTTAAAATTATAGATATTATGTCTTATTTTCATCCACTATTGTTAAATATCGGCAAGCCTTATTTCAGTTTAATCTTTGATAATAGGGCGCTAGTCATTAAGTCTTATGAAATAAAGTTACGTGGGAGAAAAATCTAAACTTATAGGTGAATATGGTGAGAGATTTGTTTCTAATTTTCTTGCATTAATCGGATGGACAGAAACTTTAAAAGCTATTGAATTTGATTGCAATAACCAGGAGCATGATAAACGAACCCATGGTATTGATGTTGCCTTTAATTATCAGTCTCCTCTGGTTGATTTAGTTTTTAAAAAAGTTCTAATTTCTGTCAAATTCACTGCTAAGCCTTACCCCAATTCTCCAAAAACAAAATTTAAAGAATATTTTGAGGATTTAGCTAAGTCAATAGATTGCTTCAGGTATAGTCATATACATAAAAACTGGATTAAAAATGCTGAACCTCATATCAAATCTGAAAATATTGGTGTTCTATTTTGGTTATCTAATGATGAGGATACATATGACGACTTGATTGAAAAAGTTAGTGATGTATTAACGCCAAGTAATTTCAATTACGATCAGATTTATCTGGTAGATAACAATAGAGCTGATTTCATTTATAAATCAATTAGTTTTGCCAAAAAATTTTCGGAAAGTTATAATTATTCTTTTTTTTATCCTGAAACTGGCAAAAACATTAACCCCTCACTTAAGCTTGATCATGGAAAAATTCTTCCTGTTGAGTATATTAATTCTAGCATTATCCCTATTAGGTTGGAAAGTAAATCTGAGAATAAAACCAAGCTAATTCTTACATGTATTGACAATTTTGAGGAAGAAGATCTTAAAAGATTAATCAACCTGTCTCAAACATTATCTAAATCATGGGCTTCTGAAATTATTATTGGATTTCCTGATTACAATGAAACTAGACATATTCAAAATGTTGACATTGCAAAAAGTTCTTTTACTAATGAGGGAATTACAGCTAAGATTAAGGTAGTAAACTATTGTAATGATTATAGAAACCTCCAAGAAAATCCCTATGAAGAGTAAGCCAGAAAACATTGATAAAATATTACCATTTGGAGAGTTTATAAGGGGTTTTGCTAATCAAAGCTATGTTTCTAAATCTGACTTAAATAAATTTCTTAAATCTAGAGGTGTATTTTCCAGATTATATGACAAGGAAAATCTTGTACCAACTTTATGTACAGTTTTAATCAGCGCCTCTGAGTTTGATGAATTGAGACAATATCAACACACAAAAGAAGACAATATAAAGAAGTCAACAAGTAGAATAGATTGTGAGCCTGATTTAGAATTATTTCAAGAGATCAGAGACCTTAATCTTGATGACTTAATCTCCGAAGAACAACTTAATTATTCGTTAATTACACCTCCTAAAATAAGTTTTGATAATAACAAGCCCAACAAAGTGTCTATCTCATTTGAGATAGAAAGATTTGATTTAAACAAAAGTTGGTATGAATCAAGCAATAAATTTTCCGGACAAATTGACTTAGAAAAAACTGAAGAAAATCAACTTCTTATAATAAAATCTTACACTTCTTCTGAGAGTGATAATGTTGCTAATGCAATTCAAAAAAAAGCCATACTTTATTTAAAGGATAAAAATAAGATTAAAGCAGATAAGGATTTAGTTAAGGTGTTATTTGGAAACTTTAGTAATGAAAACAGATTATTGTTTTTCTACAGATTATCATCCCAAATGAATAGCGATGTTTTTGACTTTGTAGACATTGAAAACATCGAAATAAGTCCCGATCATAACACAGAATTACCTGAAGAAATTGATTGGATGAAAAAGAAAACCGAACTCAAACTTAAAGGCAAGGAAATACATCAAACTTTTTTTGTAAAAGAAAGGAAATTTCAAAAACATCTAAAGTTTTGGGAAGTTGAATCTGCATTCAAGTATAGTTACCTAAATTATAAAGGTAAATGTAATGTAACTTTTTCCTTTAAAGACTTCCCTAAGAAAGGTGATGATGCTGAGTTTGAGATAAACATATCAAGTTTTCGACTAAATGATAGTTCAACTTACTCAGCAAATGAAAAGAATAAGCTGAAAAGAACCCTTTTAGATTTATTCAACAAGCAAAAAGAAAAGACGTTTACGGATTTCCTTGAATATTTAAAGGAAAAAGAGAGCTTAGCTTAATTTTTCAGGTATCTAATTAAATTCGAAGTTAAAGGACTGTTTCACTTTGTCGATATCTTGGTGGTTATTAGTTGTTATCGAAAACTATCCGCTATAATTTCATCCCATATCTTAAAGAAAGTAATAATTTTATAAAGAGGAGTTAAAAAGGAAGGTTGTCACTTTCTTTTGATGGGCTTTCTTCTTCGGATACTTCATCTATTGATCCTGTAATTTCTTTTTTTATCTCATTGAATTCATTCTTTACCTGTGTGAGGCGGTCTTGGCTTTCTTTCATTAGTCCTGATGCCTCTTTGACTTTTATGAGGCCTTCTTCGACATCAACATCCTCTTGCTCATCAAACCAATCAGCAATTTCTTCTAGCTTCTTGAGGTTTTCGGTTAAGTTGATATTAGTTGTTTTTTTCTTTGTCATGATGTTTGTTGGTTATGTTTTTAATAATGGTGTCTATGTTACCGTCAAAAAGTTTTAATGTTACTTTTTCGTCTTTTTCCACCTGGGAAACTGATTTAACTATTGCATCTTTATGATATGCAATGCCATACCCGAGCTTGAGTAGTCGCTCAGGGTTGTTCGATTGAATTATTCGTTTTGTAGATCTTAACCGACTCTCAGCAAATTGAATTTGACCATTAAAGTTTGGTATTATTCTTTTGTTGGGAAGTGAAGTCAGTTTATCCTGATACAATGTTAGAAGATTTTCGAAATTTTTAATGATGTTTTTTCTCGAGAGTTTTATTTGAGAATTGATTACAAAGAGGTGCTGAGAAAACTTGTTGATTAATTTGGGAATTGACTCCTGTATATCTTCGAAGTGACGAAGAATCCCACGAAAACTTGAAAGGATGCTACTCGACCTGGATTGCATTTCTCGCTCATGAATACTAACAGCTCTTTCAAAACCATTCAATATACGCTGTTTGAAATTGAAAAAATCCAACTCTGCACGATCCCAAGTTTCATTGAGGGTTTTAGCAGCTAAAGAAGGTGTCGAAGTTTCTAAGTCAGCTGCTAATGCGGCTAGTGGTATATCTTCATGGTGGCCAACACCTGCAATAACTGGAACAGGAAAACGAGCAATTTCACGAACCAAAGCCTCGTTATCAAAACCTGCAAGAGACTGAACCGAGCCACCACCTCGAATAAGGACTAACACATCAATATCAACATTCCGCATCTGCCGAACTGCTAAGCATAAATCAGGACCAGATTCTTGCCCTTCTACAGGAGAGTGTAGTAGTTTGACCTGAAATCCAATTTGCTTCAAGTTATTAGTAAAGTCATGGATAACTGCTCCTTGTGAAGATGTTATAACACCAATTTTAACCGGAAATTCTGGTAAAGCTCGTTTGTTGATATTATCAAAAAGACCTTCTTTAGTAAGTTTTTCTTTGAGTTTCAGATAAGCTTTCATCAAGGCACCTTCACCAACAAGTTCAATCTTGTCTGCAATAAAAGAAAGACTGCCATTTGGTCCATAAACATTTGGGCGCCCCTGTAGTATAAGTTCAAGTCCATTTTCAATTTCGATGCTTGCTAAATTGTATCTCGATTTCCACATGACACAATTCAACACATCCCCATTATTCATGTCTTTTATAGTGAAATATACATGACCTGAACTCCACACTTTTACCTGAGTGACTTCACCGTGGACTTTAGCTTGGAGTGTGCGCAATTGACTGTTCAATACTTCAATGAACTCCGAGACATCTAATACTTTTGCAGAATCTTTAATCATAAACATTTTTAATTGCCATACTGCCATTTTACCACATCCGAATATAAACTATTTTAGCTTTCTACTATAGGGCAAGAGTATTTTATCCTTGAGAAGGTAAGCCCACGATTCTTGTGGTTGAATTTTTTTATCAATTTTCAAATCATCAAGCGTTTGATGACTTTTGAAATGTATGTTGACAATAATTCTGGTTCCTGGGGTCTTCTCTGTTTAGGATCATGAGTTTATTTCCTTCAATTTGCTACTAGATATATAAAATCTTACAATTGTTAAATTATGTAGATAGATAGCACCTTTGAGGGTATATCCACAAAGACCATCAGAGTATTCTGAACTATTTAGAAGATGACTATAGCATAATATTATTCTTGGAATAGACAGAGAGTAGCTTTATTTTCATAATGTTATTCTATAAAATAGATGCTATACTGATGATAATATATTAAATATAACATATGCATATATCAAAACTATCAATTGTCAACTATAGAAACTTTAAGAACGCTCAATTTCATTTTCAGAAAGGGATTAATACAATCATTGGAGAAAATGGTGCTGGTAAGACAAATATATTTAGAGCACTTAGGCTATTACTCGATGATTCATCATATCAGTACGCCTATAAACTAGGACATGATGATTTTAACAGATCAATTGATGACTGGAAAGGGCATTGGATAATAATTAGCATAGAATTTAGCGATATCCCGGATGATGAAGCAGTGCAAGCATTATTTGTACATAGTTTAGGAAATTTAGAAGACGAAGACAAAGTAAATAAAGCAAGTTATACCTTATTTTTTAGACCTAAGGCCGACATTAGATATCGACTATCTGAATTAGAAGAGGGAGATCAGGAAGGTTTACAGGAAATTTTAGACGAGATAAATCCAAATAATTTAAATGATAAATATGAAACATGGTTTACAGGAAAAAGTACAGCTAATTTCAACGATCCAGAAGCATATAAGGAGCTAGTTGGTGATTTTGACAATGTTAAATTCGAGTATGATATTGATTCTTCTAAATTTGGAATTAAAGTGCCTCATCAGCTTTCAATATCAAAAGAAATATCATTTACTTTTATTAAGGCTTTAAGAGATGTTGTAAGTGACTTTCACAATAATAGAACCAATCCTTTACTCTCACTTTTAAAGGAACAGAGTGTCGAAATAAAAGAAGATGATTATGAACCCATCTCGCAAATGGTAAATGAATTAAATAAAGGCATAGAAGAACTGCCAGACGTACAAGAGATAAGACAAAACATTAGAAAAACGATAAAAGATGCTGTCGGTGAAACCTACTCCCCTGCATCACTTTCTATCCAGTCAAATTTATCTGATGAAGCAAACAAATTATTACAAGCTTTAAGATTATACATAAGTGAACCTGGAGAGACTCATGAAGGGGCAATACACGAACTAAGCTTAGGAGGAGCTAATCTTATTTTTCTTGCACTAAAACTTTTAGAATATCAATACAAATCAAAAGAAAAGGTTGCAAATTTTCTTGTAATTGAGGAGCCTGAAGCTCATATACACACCCATATTCAAAAAACATTGTTTGATAAGCTCGAATATGGTGAAACACAAATTATTTACTCTACGCATTCCACACATATTTCAGAAGTAAATAAAATTTCGCACATAAATATTTTATCTAAAAAAATAAACTGTTCGGAAGTATATCAACCATCAATAGGTCTGAAGCCTGAAGATATAGCTAAGCTTGAGAGATATTTGGATGCTGTAAGAAGTAACCTTTTATTTGCCAAGGGAGTTATATTGGTTGAAGGTGATGCGGAGGAGATTTTAATACCGATCATCGTTAAAGAAGTTTTAGGTGTTAGCCTTGATGAACTTGGGTTAAGTTTAATAAATATTCGGAGTACAGGATTCATCAATATTGCACAAATATTTGATGAAAAGAGACTTCAGAGAAAATGCAGTATAATCACTGATTTAGATTCACAGATTTGCGATACCACAATCAATGAATCAGATACTAAGAAAACAGAAAAATATAAAGAGAAAATAGAAAACTCAAGCATAGTTGGTTTGAGAAGAAAAAAAGTTCTTGATGAGTATTGTAAAGCTAACGATTGGATTAAACCATTTTACGCAACTCATACCTTCGAAGTTGATTTTATTGCATGTGGAAATGCCTCAACAGCTCAAGAAATACTATCCGAGGTTTACACTAAACCTTCAAAGTTAAGAGATTCGAAAAATGAACTTGCAAGTAAAGATGTAAGCATATATGGGAAAAGAATACTTGCAATGGCTAATAAAAAAGGAAAAGGATGGTTAGCAGTTCTTATAGGTGGTCGCGTAAATTACCATACCATAATTCCAGAGTATATCCTCAAAGCAATAATTTTTGCAAAAGGTGAATTTAGCGTTGACTTAATCTGCAATATAATAGGCTACAGATTGAAAAAGCACGAAAATTCTGATCCTTATCTAGATTTTTCAGATGTATATCTAAAATTATCGAATTTTTTAAATAATAATTGTGAGTTGGGGGAGCTAAATAAGGAAATAAATACAGTTGTTGAAGACAAGCAATTAAATGTTTTACTAGATCTTTTATAATCCAATCAGATGTTCACCTGGAGCAATACAGAACTAAATGAAGAGCAGTCTGCTGCAATACTAGAGAACGACAGTATACTACTTAATTCGTGCCCTGGAAGTGGTAAAACTAGAACACTCACTTATAAAATTGCTCTGGAGCTTTCGAAATTGAAAAACCAAAGAAAGTTTGTAATAGCAATCACCTACACAAATTTAGCAGCTGATGAAATAAAAGAAAGAGTGGAACTACTCGGGGTAGACACTTCTCAATTATGGATAGGGACTATACACTCATTTTGCCTAGAATGGATTTTAAAACCCTACTCCCTTTACCATGACGATCTAAAGGATGGCTACACTGTTACAAGCATCCATAAATCTGAAAAGATTTTAAAAGAACTATGCGAATCCTATTCTAACATAACAATCTGGGATATAAATTATCGTGCTACAACTCAGGGTTTTGAAATTTCTTGTTCAGATACAAGAAAAAATGAAGGCGTAAGAGATATAGTTAATGAATATTTATACATATTGAAGGAGAATGGAGAGATAGATTTTGAATTAATACTTTATTACGCATATCAAATTCTTATTAAAGAAAGGAAAATCAGTTCTATTTTATCTAATTTATTTCCATTCATTCTATTAGATGAATACCAAGACACGAAAGAAATTCAGTATCATATTATTTGCAATATTCTACGTGCAGGAAGAGGGAGCACTAAAACATTTATTGTCGGTGACCCTAACCAATCAATTTATCAGACAATGGGCGGATTTCCTATGAAAAAATATGATTTAGATGAATTGATTGGTTTTAGTTTAAATGATTCTTACAGCTTGAAAAATAACTACAGATCATCAAAAAAAATAATTGAATATTTTGAAAATTACAAAACATACAATAACTCTATTAACGCGAAAGGTATAAATAAGGACTTTAATAGTATCGTTACTTATAACCAACTGATTAGCCACAAAGATCTTGAAATTGAAATTGAGCGTTTGCTTAATATAAGCATAAAAGAACATCAAATATCGCCTAATGAAATATGTATAGCCGCACCTCAATGGGTGCACTTGGCAATGATAACTAGAAATCTTATTGCTCGAATGCCTGATCAAAATTTTAATGGACCAGGAATGACACCGTTTTCTAAAGACATAGAAAATTTCTGGTATAAAATATCTCGCATTATTCTAACTGAACCTTCTCCGAATTTATATTTGAAACGTCTTAGATGGTCTGGGGAAGTATTAAACGAATTATCTAATAATCAAATCGATACTTCCTCAATCAGTAAGAAGTCTTTCCTTAGATTTACTAATGGAATAGACATAAAGAAAACTGGCGGACTAGAATATTTAGATGAAGCATTTCAAAATGTGAGTAATTATTTAGGAGTAGAAATAGGTAGAAATAAATTCCTTTCTGAACATTACGAAGCTTTTTTTAGCAGTTCTGAATCTCGAATAAAAAGACTTCAAAAAGAGGGGCTAGAATATATTGGACACATAGATACGTTTCGAAAAGTATTCAAACAAAAGCAAGGAATTACTATATCAACAATACATGGAGTCAAAGGCACAGAATTTGACGTCGTTATAGGTTTCGGCTTACTTGATAGCTGGATTCCACACTTTACTGATGCTAATGGGGATCAAAATGCACAAAAAATGCTTTATGTTTTAACCTCACGTGCAAAAAAGCATTTACACTTAATATCAGAAAAGGGTAGAAAAATCTCTAGGTATAACCCATTTGGATTAACTCCTACACCACATCTGATAAGAAATACACATAAATATGATATTATTTAGATAATATTTTTATTTTATTATTCACTCTATAATCCCTCCGTTTTCCGCTTTATTTATTTTGATCTTATTCATTTACTTTTTTGTTTAGCAAACAGATTCTTCATTTTTCTGAAAGCTAGGCAAATGCGCTATATCAAAAGCATTTAAATTAGTGCCTGAGTTATGCGAACCCCTTTTTGCTATTTATTTGTTATATTCCCTATAAATTTTGTATATCCATAATACAAACTGGTAAACCATACTGGATGGCAAAGTTCTGAAGAATTTAAAATACCTTCTGCTGGTCAGTATATCTTGAGAGCAAAAGATTCTGAATTCTGTCGTACTGAACAAATATTAGACTTTGATTAGTTATATATATTTAGTTTTTAGTTTTGTTATCCGCAGATTCTGCGGAGGTTCATGGAATATTTTTCCTATGTCCAGTTACAATTTTACCCTGTAATACAGACTTACTTTTCCTTTCCGATCACCAGACAACAAAAGCACCTGACCTCTGTAATCAGTCACTTCAATAAGTTTTCTGATAACTAATCGATCAATCGCTTTAGTGATAGACCGAGAAGAAAGACCTGTTTTCTCCCGAAATTGTGAATGAGATATCCTATCCCGGTACTTTCTCTTCCTGGTAACCTTGTTATACCAACCTATGGTTTGCCTGATGATGACTAGAATGACCTTTAATTCAGATTCTGACAGATGAGAGAGATATTCATCAAAGAGGATATTGGGTATAAACGTGGTGCATTTGTAGTTCATAATATTTTAAGCTACACACCATCCCGATTAATTTTCTCATTAAGCAAAGTTCTAATATTGTTGAGTTGTGCCCGCAGTAAGGTACACAAAGAGCTTCTTTTGCCATGAGAGTGTTTATTACCAATGCTCGATCTAGGTTCGAAGCATCTATTTTGGGAATAGTATGTAGTTTGACAATTCTTAATGCTTATAAACAACTTATCCATTGAAATTATTAGTTTTTTATCCTTTAGAACCAGGTTCGAAGCAACTTTATTCACCATTGAATGACGATCCTTTTTCTGACCATTCCTGAACTCAATATGAAAATCTAAAATGGTATTGATGCAGGATTTTAGCTTTTCTCTGGAAATGTTTTTATTAGATTTACATAGGTGAGAAATCTTTTCTTTGACTTCTGAAAGTTCATTTTCTTTTTCAAGGCTCATCTCCTTGTATCTTTCCTGTGTCAATTCCTTATTGAGCCTCAACTCTACAAGTCCTTTTATTTTATTGCCTAGTTCGGTTTTTCTTTTCTTTAATTTCTTAATCTCATCTTTCTGTTGATCCTTGCTAAATGTTACAAACAGAGTTTCGGTGAGCCAATCAGAAAAATCTTGGTGGATATAGTATTTTTCAATTTCATTGACGAGACTTTCTTCAATAGCTTCAATTGTAATTGATCCTTGGGAACAAGACCCTTTGTTTTTTGTGCAATGGTAGTATGTTTTATCTATCACACTTGGGTTTTTCATATCAGATAGATCGGTTTTACACAGAGGACATACAGTGTTCTTTTTGATCGAAAATTTATGTTTGCATTTCGTACAAATTGCTTGGAGTTTATGTTCTGCAGTAATATGACCGCCACACTCTCCACATGAGATAAGCCCTCGGTATGGATAGAAATATGAGCTTACACGACTTGGGTTACGCTTTCCTTGGATTATTTCCTGAACTTGAAAGAAATCTTTATCCGATACCATCCTTTTGTGTTTTCCTTTATACTTTATGATCTCACCATCTCTGTTTTTCCAATAGAAATACCCTCGATAAAACTCATTTTTAAACATCCTGTAAAGGCTGTTTCTTGAAGGAATATTCCCATTCTTACTTCTCAATCCGATCTCTTTGCAATAATCCCGGAGTTGTATAATTGAGGAATTTCCTTTTGCCATTTTTTTCCATACTTTTTTGACCAATGAAAATTTTTTAAGATCAGGTATAATTTCATTTTTGTCTGATGAATTCTGTTTTGCATGTAGGTAGCCCAAAGGCAGATTAACTAAAGGGAACCAACCCCTTTCTGCCTTTCTTCTCATGCCTCTCTGAACATTTACACTCAGATCGTTAACATATTGATTTGCTACCCCAAATTCGACCTGCATCATAAGCACATTATCATTCGGTAGATATACTCTCCCAATGGTCTGAATTTCCTTAATAAGCTCATTTTGGAGCATCCAGCTTATCTTTCCTCCATCAACTGGATTTCGAGCAAGCCTGTCTAATTTCCAACAAATGATTCCATGTGCTTCACCCTTTTCAATTCTCTCTATCATTTTATTAAACCCGTTCCTTCCTGGGGATTTTGCTGACATAGACTCTGTTATGACATCAGAAACCTCAAGATTTTTTTCCTCTGAAATTCTCTGAGCTTCAAAAACCTGGTCCTCAATAGAGGCTTTCTGTCTGTCCTCAGATTCACTTGATTTACGTGCATAGATGAAGTATTTCATATTATAAAAACAAAGAGGGACAACGGCTGAGATTTAAGTAGCACCCTAAATCACCGTTGCCCCTCTTTGGGATTAAATCTCATATTAATTTAGAGTGCTATTCTGATCATATCATAAGTTTAGAATTTATTCACATTTTTATACTTAATATTCATTAACTCAATATTGAGCTCCAGAAAATCCAATGCTTTTTCATGAGCTTCTTCATAGCTCAATTTATCTCCAATCCTTTCTTCATAGATCTCTTTGAATGACAGCACAAGGTGTTTGGGAAGTTTTGTTGGGACTTGGAATCGCATGTGATAAGGATAGCTCTATATAGGAAAATAGATAGCACTGCAAATTTGCCCATCAAGCAAATTTACACTGCTATATTTTGAAAACCCCTCCTGTCATACTCTCTGTGAATTATTAATCATTAAAAACCAAAGAGCGTATGAAACTCATTACAAAATCATTAGAAAAACGGTTTAAGGAAATTGGTTGCCAGGATGGTATCGATGATCCAATCGTCATCGCCAAGTTCTTTACCCCAAGTGGCAGTGCTACATGGTATGCGACAGAATACATCCCAGACGAAAACATTTGCTTTGGGTATGTCAAAGGCCTTGTGCCGGGAGGCGATGAATGGGGGTATTTCTCCATCAGCGAATTGGAGCAGGTGAAATGCCCTCCGCTTAATCTTCCCATTGAGCGGGATCTCTATTTCGATGAATGCAAGTTTTCAGAACTTCAAAATCAGGAGCTATGAAAGTGCAGAAATTGAGAAACGAGAAATTCTCCATAGAGGTCACGTACAACCAAAGAGGAGGGATATACAGTGCAGTATGCTTCATTCGAAACAAGACGTTTGTAAGATATGCGACCATGAACCTTCCCTCATGGCCATCTACCTATAACATCTTGCAGAGAACGAAGCATCTTAACATCAGGAGCAAAAGACCATTTCAACTTGGTCAGGAAATTGACGGCTCTTGTGTCGCTCCCGTAATCTACCTTTTTCATTTGTTCTGTTCTCATTTCAATTGGGACACCATCGCCACCTATAACAAGGTAAGCGATGTTCCATTGATGCCGTATGAACTGGAAAAGTGTATTGAATTTGCCAAGTGGCAAGGTGTTACATACCACAATCGTTGGGATAAGGAGCACATTGCAAAATTGCTCCTTCATATCTCGGATATTCGATTGGAGAGATTGAAAGATCATCTGGCTACCAAACTTGAAACCGTTTAGCCTTCGGGTCATCCTCAAACGTGGGGATGGCCTTTTTTATACCCCTATGTCAGATACCACTTATTTAGGAACTACATATTTTCGCGATAACCCTCAACTCTTTGGGGTTCTTCAGTGTGATAAGTTTGCCCATAGCTATATTTTGGGAAAGACCGGAACGGGCAAATCCTCATTGATTCACAGTATGATATTGCAGGATATCCATGCTCAAAAAGGAGTATGCCTCATTGATCCGCATGGAGACCTGGTTAAAACCGTGCATCGGGAAATTCCAAAACACAGGAAAGGTGATGTCCTGTACTTCAATTTTCCCGATACCGAGTTGAAATTACGCTACAACCCCTTTAGAAAAGTTTCCTATGAAAAAAGAGCCTTGATCGCTTCGAGTATTTTGGAATCCATGAAAAAGCTTTGGTCTGATGCCTGGGGCGTGAAACTTGAACACCTTTTGAGAAATACCATTCTCACACTTCTCGACCAGCCAAAGGCTCGAATCGATGATATTCCCAAGATGCTATTGGACAAGGATTTTAGGAATAATGCAGTGAGGTATGTACAAAACAAAAACCTTCGGCTTTTTTGGAAGAAGGAGTTTCCGCAATATAATAAATATGATTTCCTGCCGGCCTTAAACAAGGTTGGCGGGATGCTTTCGTATCCGGTAATACAGCGGGCATTGGTTGACAATCCAGAAGAAGTTTCATTGCGAAAAGCCATCGATGAAAAGAAGATCATTCTGGTCAATCTATCAAAGGGGCATCTTGGAGAAGATGCAGCCCATATTCTTGGCGCACTGTTCATTTCAACCATCAGCTCAGCGGCTTTCAGCCGTGTAGATACCGATGAAGATAAACGGGTGCCGTGCATGGTCTATATCGATGAATTTCACAATTACACAACCCTTACCCTGATCAATATGCTTTCTGAGCTGAGAAAATTCAAGGTTGGGATGATATTGGCACATCAATATCTCAAACAGCTAGAAGATGATATCAAGCACGCCATTATCGGAAATATCGGTACGCTTATTTCCTTTCGTATAGGTGCAGAAGATGCACAGTTTATAGCTCTTGAAATGTACCCTGAAATTGAAATGGAAGACCTTATTAATCTCCCAAATTACTTTTGCTATATCAAATTAGCTATTCACGGAAAAACTTCAAGACCGTTCAGTGCCAAGACTATTTTGTATCGGGATTTGATTCGCCTTCAAAGCCTTCGCTGAAGAATTCTTCCAGGGTAATACCAAAAGCAATTGACAACCGAACAAGGTTTGAAAATGTAATATCCTGCCCTGTTTCGTATCGAGCATATTGAGTCCTATTAAACCCATGCTGGTACGCAAATTTCTCTTGGCTTGTATATCCTTGGGAAGTCCTTAACTCCTTTATGCGCTTACCCAGATTTGCTATCTGAGATTCAACTATTGAACTATGTTTTGACATAGTCCAAAACTCTATATTAGACACATTTTAAACACCCTCTTATAAATCACCATCTTTTAAGTAGAATTTTAAATTATTTTTTCTATATTCGTATAGCAATGCTAATCACAATATGCATATCTAAATCAAATTTTTAAACGAAAAATAAAGCAAATCATGAATTACTGTATTGTACACCAAATGAAATTCTTCACCTTATTATTCATCTCGATGTTAGCATTGAGTTCATGTGAGAAAGATGATTCAGCAGAAGACAACAAAAACAATAATAATAATAATAACAACCAGCAAAGTAACGCCTGTGGGACAACTACAACGGTAACGGATATTGATGGGAATACCTACAAAGTTATCTCTACTGGAAATTTCTGTTGGATGGCAGAAAATCTGCGAGTTACAAAATTCAACAATGGCACTCCTATACCTCATAAACCAACTAGCCAAGATTGGTATGATGCAGATGGTGCAGCATGGTGCTACCTTAATAATGATCCGAATACTGAAGAAAAGTATGGAAAAATGTATAAAGGACACACTATCCAATTAGCAAATGATAATTCCTTGAATATTTGTCCCGAAGGATGGAGGTTACCTACATGGACCGAATTACAAAGTTTTGTGAAGAATGATTTAGAAGGTCCTTCTAAAGAGGAGAAAGCAAACGAAGTGAAATCAACATCTGACTGGGATGGAACCCAGGGAAATAATAGTACTGGTTTCAATGCCTATCCAGGCGGATATAGGGATGGAGGTTCAATTTCTAAATTTGTGTATGTTGGTGAATTAGTTCAATTTATGACATCGTATATTTCAGGCTCAGCTTCCACTCAAATCACCACACTACGTTTAACTGATGATGATGTGACATTAGGTGATGTAAGTGTATTTGACGGTGCATACTGTAGATGTATTAAAGATAAATAAGCCCTTACTTGGAAAGATTTAAAACCGCTTAATTATGAAAAACCTAATCATTTTCATTCTCATAATCCTAACCGCATATTGCTATGGGGCTGATGGTATAATACTGGAAACAGATTCAAGCACCGTACATTTCGACCCATTAAAAAGCTTTGATGATGGCAGTACAAGGGGTATGCAAATCGTTGAACTTCCAATAAATAGCGGTATGATGATGAACAACATTATAATCTACCAAGATCAAGGTTTTGATTTTGATTATAACCATTATATGGGAAAACCATTTTTCACTTATCCTGATTCAGTAAGGCAAATGGCAATAGAAAAATGGAAGCAGTTTTATGAGCTCTTGGAGAAAGAGTAAGGGCAATGTGGCCAAGCATCAATAGGAGGCTTCACTAAGTTATGGTGAATACTTTATAGGGGATAACGGAATTTTTTCTAAGCCTAGGCTGGTACGTTCCGGGTAATTCTTCTAAAGTATAATCATTGCTAATTTCCCAATCATTGTTGGATTCTGCAATTCGTTTAACAAACTCAGTAATTATAAGATAAGTTCTGTCTGGTTCAATGACTGGTTTCTTAGAAGTCCAAGTTGAATCATCATTTGAAATCTCTTTATAAAAATTGGTGGTTCTTGAAACAACTTCAAACTCTCTTCCAGCATGTATCTTGCGGTTAGGATAATACCTTAACTCGCCTTGAAAATTCACATCACATCCAATCCTAAACCTGACGTTGTTTTCTGTACTGCATGACTTTATTATTGAAAATATAGATAACACATCCATAAAGTTTTCAACGATAGCAAAATTACCATCATCTGCTGATAACGTTACGACCTCTTCTTTCAGAATTAAGTTTATCTTTTCAGTAATAGGAAACAAAACATTTTGTTCAAGGCCAACTCTATCTTCAATTGAAGTTGACCCAATAACATCCCACATCACAAGATACTGTGGAGGAGGTAATGTCTGAAAACTATTATTTTCTAACGATTTTGATTTATGCTCTATATCAGCGAATAACGAATAGCATTCGTCACACGTATCAGCTACATGTACAAATACTCTATAGCATCTTTTTATTAATTCATCATAACTTAAAGTGTCTTCGTGTTTATTTAAATCAATCAATAATATTTTGATGTTTTTAATTACTTGTGATTTCTGAAACACACCGTATAACAAGTGAGAGTAGTGCTCGTCATTCCTATCATTAGAAGCTTCAATGACATTAAGAATTGACTCTAGTCTAAATGATATAGTCTTGTCTTTATGTTTTTCATCTGTCTTGAATCCAGCCTTAGTTAAAAAAGTTCTACATGCTGACGAAACAATATGTGCAATTCTTAAAGTGATAATTAATTCATTTAAATCAGACTCTTTAGAATCAGAAATTTTTCTTATTTTGATTTTCTCTCTAAGTGTATCCCATATTCTACCTACAATTCTTTTATCGTATTCTTTAACGCGTTTGTCAATATTCAATATTACATTATCAAAATCATTGTACAATTCTTTTTTTAGAGTAACTTGAGCTGTAAAATTAGCATTTTCATAAAGTGTTTCATTTACACTTTCAAGTTTTGCAGTGTTATTTTTTTCAAGATATAACAACTCATTAAGGCAGTTATAAATATTGTGTTTTCGATGATAAAGCCAGAGTCTAAGTTCTGCTGATAAAGCTTTCCAATATTCAGAGCTAGATCCTAAACTAGTAATTGCAACAAGCAATTCTTGATCACCTACCACTTTGCAAAACTCAGCTAAGTCTTTAAAATTATAATCAAGACTTTTTACAATGTCTAGTTCGTTTAAATCATAATTTTCAGAAATATCTTTAGCTATATGATATTTTTTACTTTTTGGATTTTGAAATATCAACCCTCTATCTTTAGCCCATTCAAGAAAATAACTGTTTTCATTGCCTTCTGTAAAACAAGAACGAGCTCCATATTTATCGTACTTTATAAATATTCCCAATCCTGAAATAGGCTTACGATCTAGATCCTCAAAACCAAAACTATCTGACAATGTTAACACAAGATATTTTTCAAGTAAAATTGCAGGGATATGTTTATCTTCAAAGAATTCAGACAAATTTTTTAAAAGCTTAATGATCAATAAAGATCTTTGAGTTGCTTTTGATGAACATTCTCCGACCCTAAAGCCTCTACCCCAAACCTTAGATTCACTATTAGAAATATTCATGTACTTTGGAACTACATTTCCTGAGTCAATCAAACTATCTAGAACTCTATGTAATTCATTTACTTCGACATTTTCTTTAGTTCGGTTTCTTACTATTTCCTCAATTGATTTAAAAGTTACTCCAAACTTCAATCGACTTTCTTGATTGTAATTCTCATCTTTTCTTGTTGGTATCTCAAGTTTAGCATGTTGACAATAAAAAATAGTACTCACTATGTCATAAACGCTGAAACTTTTTTCAAGTTGTTCATCTAGATATTTGTTATAATCATCTTCGTATTCTTTAGGAATTATATTAGACTTTAAATTATTTTGTCCATTACCTTTTATGGTTAAATTAAATAACTTTCTGGAGGAGATTATTTTAGTTACATTTTTCCTGAAATCAGATGATAATTCCAAACCTACAATTAATTGCAAGTCAAATTTGTCGACATGTAAATTGGTTAAATCAAAATAGTTTTCTAAAAGGCATCTATGTTCTTGGAAAAAGCTTAGGGAATAAAAGTAGTTTATAAATACAACTAACGATCTCGAGCTTGATTTTTTACTTTCATTCTTCATAAATGCACCATACAACTTCTCCCAAAGAGAATTCAAATACGCATTATCAGACGCCATGTTATTCACATCTGATTCGCTAAGATTGCGAAGTGCTATAGGAACAATTGATAATCGATTCTTTTCTTCATTTATAAAGAAACGAAACTTAGTTAATATTGACTTATTTCCACAAGAATCATCTTCTTTAAACAAAAGAGTATATGAATCCAAATAAGAACCATTAGAGTTTTTAATGTAACTAATTGTTTCAAAATCATTTGCAATTGTTTGAAACTTGAGATCTACCATTTCAAGATCACTAAAATCTCCATATACATACAGGATTGGATGTTCTACATCATAAGGTTTTCCCAATAACTTAAAGGAGGAAATTAAGCTTCCTACATAATTTGGTATTTCATTTTCCAAGATAGGAGTTGCAACATTCCTGTCAATAATTTCTTTTACCCTCGAAGGCGTGTTAATTGAATATTTGAATGGTGTTACCTCAATCTGTTTTTTAGAACCATCTCCAACTTCATTGATTTTCTTTAAAACATTCGTAATCGTAGACCCATACAAAACAGAATCGTCAACTACTTTTATCTTTTTAATGTTTGGAGTTATATAAGGTATTGAGTGTTCACTAAAAACCGAGGATAGGATTTGAGGAGCTAGAATCTTATCCCTAACTAAAAGTTCAATTAATCTAGGGCTTTTACGCGAGATTGCTAGAATACTTGATCCACTAGCACCAATATTCTCCCCCCATTTCTTAGCATCACTAGAATATTTACGTGAGAATTCTGAGATCCTTATTTCCTGTGACTTTAACAAATTAAATACTTTCCTTATTTCTAATCAGTAGTTGATTTGCAAAAGTGCTATTTTTTTACAAAACAAACAACTATTAACTTGACTTTCAGAGATTGGCTATTATATAATGAATAAAAAATATATGCATGATTCAAAAGTTCATTTATTATTCCCAAAAGATACGGTGATAAGTTTAGATCTAGATTATCTAAAAAGCGGAGCAAAAAAACAATTCTTCCGCGAATTAGATAAGGAGTCTATTCCTTATGCAATTGATGAAGATGAAGTTATACATTTTCAAATGACAAAAATTGCACGTAATAACAGCAATAGAAGTTATTTACTAATTAAAATTTTAGATCAATATTCTCGCTTAGAACGAATTATTGAGTTAAATGTAAATACTTGAAAAGTTAAAAAGCAATATGATTATCATATTGCTTTTTATTTTTGGTAAATTTGAGAATTCATGTTAATACTTTCAGTTATTTTTCATACTTTAGGGATATTAATATGTAAATCCCTCAAGTATGGCTGTTGTTTCTATCCTTTTCAAGATTTTCATTGGCTTTATCATCATTGTTGCAATATACCGCCTCACAAGGGGCTGGATACCTTCTGAGTCATTAGGTTCATGGAGGCAATCAGTCGATGATTTTAATTATTCAACCCACGAATTCTACAATCAACTTTCCGAAAAGATTCACAACAGTGGTGTTGAAGACATTGAAACCAAAACAGTAAATCTCAGTGAAGGAAACTTTATGTTTTCAGCCAAACGCTCCTATCTACGCATCACTTGGAAAAGGCGTGTGATCGATGTTTGTGCCGCACCTTTTGGCAATGGTTATTTTTTCTCTTGGTGGCTCTTTGAAAAAGGCCCTATGTGGCATCAAGTATTTCTGGTGATTCCGGTAATTGGAAAACCACTATTAAACCTCATTGTACCCAATACCTACTACAAAATAGATACAAACAGCATGTTTCAGTCTATGGTACATTCAAGGGTCGTGGAATTGATAGATTCAATATTGAAGGATCATGACTCACAAGGGCTCACCCAAGAGCAGAAAAAACCTACCCATACTGATCTCTTGAAAGGATAATGCACCCTAAAATTTCAAATACCGACTTTCTCACGGCTCAATTCTATGCATGGGAGATTCGTGGACGTGGCTGGCATACCCACACCACCCCAATTCGCCTTGAGCCGCCCTATATTCCCTTTGAACGGCATCTGCTCCCACTTAACACCCAAACTACCGATGATGGAAAGCGACACACGCTATTGAGCACGATTCAATCAAGTGTTGCCCGTTTGATCGATACCACCTCGAAAGTGGAAGCAATCCATCAGGATGATATTGAAGACTACCTTCAAGCAAGATTCCCAATTACCCCTCACGAGGTAGGAGAAGAGGAATATGGATGCTACAGGGAATTACATCTTGGATTTACCGAACCCTTTCAGGGTAGTGTTCAGTCCATGAAGGACTTTATCAGCAACCTACGCCATATAGGAAGCCCCATTTCTTTTGAATATCTGGCTGATGGGAGAAAAAGATCATTGTACATTTCGGTACACCGCGATGATTATGAACGTGTATACGCACAGCTCAATGTGCATTTCCCCGGGGTAATCATCAAAGAAGAAAAATACATACTGGAAGTATTATTAGCCGATTCAAAAACTGCCCAGGTCATTGATTTTGCCTTATCAGATGAATTTATGCTCCCCCTTAACATCCACGAGGGCAATCATACCGAAGTATTAAATGGCCTTATGGGGGCTTTGCATATGGTGAGGTTGGGTGAAGTTGGTGCTGTCCAAATTCTTGTTTCTCCCACGACAGCTCCCTGGGCTACCGACATACGAAAAGCTGTGCGTGATGATACCGGGCAACCGTTTTTTCTCGATGCGCCTGAAATCACAGACCTGGCAGAAGAAAAGCTCCGTTCTCCGCTATTATCGGTATCAATCCGTGTTATCGGTGAAGGCAATTCTAATATACGGAGTTTGGACATCATTCGACAGATTACACAATCCTTAGCGATATTTGATAACCCGGAGGGTAATTCCCTGATTCCGCTTGATAATGACAATATTTCAAGAAAGGATCACATCAATGACGTGATAACCCGTCAGACCCGTAGAGCTGGTATGATCCTCAGCATGGATGAGCTTGTATCATTGGTTCACATTCCACAAAGCGCAATCGCCCACCGCATCATATTTGGAGGTGTGCGAAAGACAAAAGAAGCACCGCCCAATCCAAAAGACGCTACATTTCTCCTTGGGAGCAATGTACATGGCGGTCAAGAGCGTGAGGTTTATTTAGATTTGCAGGCCCGATTGCGACACCTTCACATCATTGGGGCAACCGGCACTGGAAAATCCAACCTACTCCTCAACCTTATCGATCAAGATATCAAGGCTGGTGTGGGTTGTGCCGTCCTTGATCCACATGGAGACCTTATCGACAGCATACTTTCCCGCATTCCCGATTCACAGGCCGAGAATGTTGTTCTTGTAGATCCATCAGATACTGAATACCCTATTGGCTTTAATCCGTTATCTGCTCAAAGTGAAGTTGAAAAAATCACCCTCTCTTCTGACCTGGTTTCTATGTTTCAAGAACATGCCACCAGTTGGGGTGATCAAATGACTGCTGTGCTGTCCCATGCCATCAATGCCTTTTTAGAAAGCTCAGAGGGAGGTACACTCATGGATTTGAGGCAGTTTCTCACTAATCAGAAATTTAGAGAGGAATTTCTAGAAACGGTAGAGGATGACATGACCCTATTATATTGGAAACAGGATTTCCCTATGCTGAAGAGATATTCCCTTATGCCACTATTGACCCGCCTAGACACTTTCTTGCGGCCAAAGATTATCAGAAACATGGTGGCTCAAAAGGACGGCCTCAATATTGCTGATATTATCAATTCGGGAAAAACTCTTTTGATAAAGTTACCCCAGGGGTTAATTGGTGAAGACAATAGCTATTTGTTGGGTACGCTTTTTGTCGCCAAGCTCTATCAGGCAGCCCTATCACGTCAGAATATTTCTAAAGATAGGCGTAACCCGTACTTCCTGTATATGGATGAATTCCAAAACTTTATGACTCCATCCATGAAAGGAATTCTTTCCGGTACCAGGAAATACGGATTGGGATTGGTATTAGCCCATCAGGACATTGCACAGCTTGGCACTCGTGATGCAGAACTTGCCAATTCGGTGCTTTCTAATCCAGCTACACGCATATGTTTTAGGGTTGGTGATTTTGATGCCAAGAAATTAGAAAGTGGCTTTTCCTTTTTTGATAGTGGTGATTTGCAAAACCTCAGTGTTGGAGAAGCAATCTGCAGATTAGGCCAAAGAGACCGGGATTGTAACTTGGTGACGTATGAAGTCAAAAGCCATGAGGATAAGCAAGTGGTTGATAAAATTATTGAGCATTCTAGAAAACACTACTCCCATCCGGTTGAATGTCAAAGCAGGCATAGACCTCCTGAACCACCTAAAGAGTCTGAAAAGGAAGCGGAAGAAAAAACAAGTAGTGCTGATGTTGTAAAACCTCAAATACCAGAACCGAAAAGTAAGGATTTTGATGAAAGCGTAAAGCAATTCATTTCAGATCATGAAAAACGAAAAGAAAAATCATTGCACCGACAACTGCAGGAGAAAGTTAAAAAACTGGCTGAAAGTCATGGATATAAAGCTACGATAGAAGAACAGCTCCCCAATGGTGGGCGTGTTGATGTGAGTTTATTAAAAGATGGAAAGAAGTTTGCTGTTGAGGTTTCTGTTACGAATACCGCTGAATATGAGGTGAGGAATATCCAAAAATGTTTAGAAGAAGGATATGAAAAGGTGTTTTTAATTTCTGAATCGGATAAAAATTTAGATGCAATTAAGAAGTTGCATGGCACTGTACTTCAAAAGGATGAAAGGAAGAAAATAAGACTATTGAATTATAGAGGATTCTACGAAATATTTAAACCCACAATCAAAAAACAGAAACCAGAGATTAGTAGGATTAGGGGGTATAGGGTGAAGATTAATAGGATGAAAAAGAACGATTAAAGTCTCATAAATATATATTATTTTTATTTAAGATAAATAAAGAAGCATTATTGCTTTCAAACTTTTATTAGCCTAAAAGCTATTAGTTTCGGTAAAGTATTTTCAGAAACTTTTTTATTTGGCAAATAAAGTTCATTTATCTTATCAACAAAGAAACCATTTTTTTTAATAATTAATAAATAATCTTCTAATGTTCTATGGTATTTTGAAACATAATGATCTAGCCACTTATGTTTTCGAAAGCCTCTTAACGCATAATTTTCACTACTACTTGAAAGTCTTTCTTTAACATCATCGGTAATATTTTCAAATTTAGCAGAATAATATGGATGATTAACCGTAAATATAAATACCCCTTTTTCTTTTAACCATCCTTGTATTTTTTTAAATACTAAATCTAAATTCTCAATATAATGCAATGCTAGTGAACTACTGACAATATCAAAAGAATTCTCACCAAACTCAACTAATTCAATATGATCATGAACAAACTTGATTTTAGAATTTAAATTTTTTGAAGCAATAATCATTCTTTTAGATGAATCTACCCCAATAATGTCTTTACAATCTTTACCTATACAATATTCACAAAAGTCACCAAATCCAGAACCTAAATCTAGAATTTTTTGATTTTTGACTATAGGCAAATTTTTTCTAATAAAAGGTTGCTCAACGATATTATTAAGAGAAAATGGATCTTTTCTATATTTCTGATACGCTTTAAAGAAACTTTCTTTATCGTATATATTGTTAAGGATTTTTAAATCCTTTTTATTTAAAACTACTTCCATGTATTTCGTTTACTAGTTCATTTGTAAAAGCTTTATTTATATTCGGTTCTGAATTTAATAAACCAAAATTATAAAATAATTGTGCTGTCTCTTCCCATTTATCTTTCGACATAACTCCAATATGATCTGGTCTTTTTTCTAATAGGTAATCTTTTGTAGCTTGCCAAATTTTCATTTCTGCACCCTTCTTAAGTTTTGGGTTTACTTCTAAGACTATATTGACCACATCTTCATTTGGCATTTTCTGAGACTCTTCTATGCCTCTAAAAGCTGCTGAAAGGAACCTTATCAGTTCTTCTCTTTTATTATTTAAGTTGTATTCAGTAGTAAAGAATACATTTCCTCCAGTTTTAATACCATAATCATGTGGATCAATAATGTTTACATTATACCCTTGGCTTTCGGCAAAAATAGGTTGATTTGTTATAAATGCTGCTGTAATAACATCAACTGTACCGGAAAGAAGGGGTTTCAAATCAAAACCAACATTTATTTCAGTTAATGAATCTTTACTTACACCTTCTTTTTTTAACAATGCAGAATAAACAGTATATGTGTCTGAGCCTGGAATAACTCCAATAGTTTTACCGATAAAATCTTTCGGAGATGTTATACCTGAAGAGGCTAGGCTCATACTTATTGCACCCGAATTAATATATTCTTCTGCAATTGCGATAACTGGAATACCCTTTTCTCTTGCAATAAGAATTTGAGCATAACTGGCAAGACCTATATCGTCTATTCCAGATACAACAGATTTAATTGGATCAATTCCTGCCCCTCCTTCATGAATAGTTACCTCTAGATTTTCATTATTAAAATATCCTTTTTTTTGAGCAACGAAATGGTGAGCAAAAGAACTGTATTTAATCCATTTTAAACGGAAATTTATTTCCGTTAATTGGTTTTCATGTTTGGATTGTTTTTGGGTAAAGTATACCCCCAGCGATATTGAAATTATTAAAAGTATAAACAATATACTTGCTATAAGAATGCTACGTTGTTTCATTATAATATCGATTAATTTTTAAGACTGACTCTAATAATACAATAGATGAGAAGAATAGTATACCCAACAATGAAGCAAAGATTATACCTGAAAATAATAAAGGTGTATCTAAATTCATAGAAGCTAAATTAATAGTTTGACCAATTCCATTTTGAGCCCCAAACATTTCAGCTACTATTGAACCAACAACGGCCATTGTGGATGATATTTTCAATGCCGAAAAAATAGATGGCAATGCACTTGGGAACCTCAAATAAAAAAATTCTTTTATCTTAGATCTAGTCAATGTCCTGAATAATTTCAAAGCATTTTCATCCACATTTTTAAATCCTAGAGTTGCATTAACAACCAAAGGAAAGAAAGAAACAATAGAAGCCATAACAATCTTACTTTCAATGCCATAACCAAACCATATTATCATTAATGGTGAAAGAGCAATTACAGGTGTAGATTTTAACGATATAATTAATGGATAAAGGATTTTTTCAAAAAAAGGAAAATATGTGAATAAATATGCAATGACTAAGGAAAATATGTTAGCGATAAGAAATCCTCCAAGAGCTTCAATTGCTGTTATCTTAATGTCATTTAAAAGGGAAATATAATTTATGCTTATTGAATTTATTATTGAAGAAGGAGCTGGCAATATAAATTCCGGAATGTTTGATGTGTTTACTAGTATCTCCCATGCAACTACTAAAATTATGAAGAAAATAATGGGATAAATTAAACTGCTTTTAAAATACTTCATATTATAATAATTCTAAAATCTTATCCTTAATTGATTGCCTTTTCACTAAATCTGATTTTGATTTACTATCAAGTTGAATTTCATAAAGAATCTTTGCAGGCTTATTTGAAAGAATAATTAACCGATCTCCTATGTTTAAAGCTTCTTCAATCGAATGTGTCACAAAAACAACTGACGTTTCGAATTTTTCCAGCATCTTCTTAAAAAGATTTTGGGTTTTTACTCTACTAATTTCATCTAGACTTGAAAAGGGCTCATCCATCAATATAAGTTGAGGTGCAAATAACAAATTTCTAACTAAAACTGATCTAGCTTTCATCCCACCAGAAACTTCTTTTGGATAATAATTCTCATAGTCTAGTAAATTCACTTCTTTCATTAAGAAATTATAATTTTCGATAATACTATTGTCTACCTCTTTATCTTTTAATTTAAAAGGTAGAAAAATGTTTTTTTTCAATGTAAGCCATGGAAGCAATACACTCTTTTGGAAAGCATAACCTATATTAATAACGATATCATCATCAAAAATTATTTTCCCAGATGATGGAGCCTGTAGACCACTTATAATATTTAATATAGTAGTTTTACCACAACCAGACGGTCCAATAATAACAACAATTTCACCTTTATTCACATCAAAAGTCAGTTTGTCAATCACATTTAAATTGCCAAATATTTTATTTATGTTCTCTACTTTTAGCATATTGTTTCCTCAGGAAGCCTTATATAAATAACTAATGTTTAGATTAATACTATCCTCTTTATGAATAGCAGCTCCAATTTCTTTCATTATTTCTGCTGTTGAACTTTTTTTATGATAACGTGGTGCAATGTAAATACTTACCTCATTTTCTGGAATTTCATCTGAACTTATTAGTCCAAAAAAATCGAAGTTGCTTAGACTAGAAATTATTTCTGATGCTACTCTTCTTAGTTTCTGGTTTATAAATTCTACATCATTTTCACTTTTGTCACAATGTGAGATTGATAATTTTATCTCAAATATAGTTAGCTGTTCAACATCAACTCCGAGAGTTTCCAAGTTTACTGATTCTTTCCAAATTTTGTCTAGTGTGAGGTCATCATTACCAATAATATTTTTTTCTTGAATCTTTAATAAATCTGAAACAGATTTATTAACATGCTTCATATAGGCATCAAGAAGCTCTATTTTTTTTGGTTCTTCTTTAGATCCCAGGAAAAACAACAATGCCCCTTGTAGGTTGTCTATATTTGGATTTTCTATATCTTTTAATATTGGATAAGCTAGTATAGATTTAAATTTAATACGGTGAACTTCGCCTAAAAACGGTAATGCAGCTTGATTAAAGTTTTTAGCATGAATAGCTGAATATTTATATTTACTATTCCTAATCTCCCTTGCTAATTCACCTAAAACACCCCAACTATCTGGGCATTGGCTATAAGTGATGAAATCATAGTATGTAGGAAAAACTCTCCTCGCAAGAAAAAGCCTGTTCGAACCAGACCAAGAAAAATAAGCTAGTGCAATTGTTTCATTATTATTGGAATCTATTCTTTTAATACCTTTTTGGAGTGCCTTAAATATTATATTCTGGTCTTCAGTATTGATAAAATTTTCTATACTATCTTTAATACTGATCTCAGCATCTTTATTGTGTTGGTTTTGAATCTGGTAATAAATACTTGATAATATAGGGAATAAAAATTGATATGGAGTAACTTCCTCTTGAATATCTAATCGGCTTTTTACTTTTGATAATACTTTTTTTAATTCCTGTGTTGTTTTAGTCCCTAACTTATCAAACTCCATACAGTACAATTATTTGACATGTTGTGAATCTACGCTTTTTAGCAAGAATCTCACTAAATATTTTTTGTTTTAAATTGTGCGCATGTCTATATTGATAAAAAAATCGCAGACCAATGAATGATGATAAAAAGTATTCGTATGAATTACACTTAGTTTCATATAATGACACATGCCTAAAGCTAATACCATATAGGCATGAAAAACTTATTATAGAAGATACGCAAGTTTGCTTAAACGAAATAACTTCTGTTCATGACTTTGAAACTGAACTTGAAGCTGTTAATTTTTTTAATGAAACGGTTGAAAACATATTGAGTTCTGGACAATCTGGAGAGTTTCACATTAAACTAGAATACATGAAGGATTTAGTTTCATTAAATTCAGATTCGATTAATGAAGATAATATAAGCAAGCACTATCCAAATTTACCTATTTCTATATCTTATGATCAAAACTTCTTTATCGGAGGTTTTGGCTGGGATATTCACATTGATGGAGTGTTTAATGAAAAAATAAAAAACTTCTTAATCAAGAATAACTGGGTGTTTCTTAATTATAAAGCTGATGATAATAAAGGGAAACTTACCACTTTAACTCAACAT
Source organism: Chitinophagales bacterium (assembly GCA_040877935.1). Lineage (NCBI taxonomy): Bacteria > Pseudomonadati > Bacteroidota > Chitinophagia > Chitinophagales > Chitinophagales bacterium. The sequence continues at coordinate 2,373 of JBBDNB010000048.1, read as the reverse complement.
TTTCTCTCAAAAGAAGAGTGTGAAGATACATTTGATAGAATAACTGGTTACTTAAAAAAAGTAGGCGGATTTTCTGGTAATATATATTGGGAAGAACCAGTTAAATATTATATATCAACGAGGTGATTTCTAGGATATTAAGTTTTTTATTGCAAGAGTCTTCTTATGACACGTCTTTTTAACTTACTCCATTTAAACCCTGCATAAATACCTTTATTTATTTTAATCTATTAATAAGCGTTGTTCTTTAAGATTACTAAAATCAGAATTGTATATAAATAAGATGCCCGTGAGTAGTTCTTTTACTTACCCACGGGCTTTGTTATTGTTACATGTAACCTTACTAGGTTCTTGTTATGAATGTAAATAGAAAAATCAAGTTTATAGCTTAGCTATTTTTCTACTGATTTGATCTATTGATCTGGGCTTTGGTAGGCTATAATAACTTCTAAGATCTTATCTTGCCTTTGCCCGCGTTTCATACCGTATCTGTATATATTATACATTGTACACTTAACAAACTAATCTACTGCTGTGAGATTAGAACAATGAACCATGATGCAATTTTTTTCAAATAAAAGAACATCGAATTTTCATTGGTTTTTTCTTGAGATTCGATTGTTATTTTTGTCTTTTCCCTTTTTTCAGACGAATTAGACATTCGTTCGAATTTCTCTTCAATAATTTCAATTTTTCTGATTTCCATAAGATTGAATTAATTGATTAAACTCTGTAAATATTAATGAAACACGTGTATAATAAAGACGCTCTTACGAGTTTAATCAATTATGTATCAACTGATAATGTAGTCATTTTGTCTTGAAATTATTGAAACATTTTCTGTTTATAAGAAAATTGAGAGCGGGTGCTTCATAGGCAAAATTTTAATTAGAAAAAATGAAATAAGAACGTCATTAAATCCTTATTATACAAACTTAATGTACACAGCATTTAATTAGTTCCGAGATACCTAAATTTTTAAATCTTGCAATCAAGTTAGCAAATGAACAACCTGTAGAAAGCAAGGAAGATGTCAATAAGGTACTATCTTTTTATCCGAAGCAAACATCGGACTATTTAAATCCCAATATACTCCGCTAATCGGGATTCACTTGACTATCAGATTTCAAATGTTGTCATATTGATTACAGGGATTCATATTTGACTCATAAAATAGTACATCCTAGTAAATTAAAGTCTCAATCGTACACCTTCAATAGAGCATTGTAAAAGAATGATTTTTTATTGAATTGCTCATTTATTTTTTTTATTATCATTAAGGAATCCAGCCATTTTGTTAAAAGCTTTTACAGAAACTGTTTCACCACCCTCAATCTTCAATATCGTCTGCCTGTCTATCTTTATAAGCTTAATTAATTCTTTTACAGTTACCCCATTTTCAATCCGGTATTGATAGAGTTTTTCTCCGATGGTCTTTGCTTCTTTTATACAAGGATTATACCCCAAGAATGTTATGATTTTCGGCATTTGTTTTATAGTAGGTTTTGATCTTCCTTTTTCCCAAAAGGTGATCGTGTCAGTGGTAACTCCAATGAATTGAGCTACATCTTTTTGATACAATCCTAAGTCTAATCGTTTCTTTCGGATATGATCACCAATTGTTGTAATTTTGGTGGGATATGCGACCGGCTTTGGTTTTAGTGCTTTTAATGTCTTTTTTAAAATGGGGTACGCAACCATGAAAATAAAAGCACACATCCAACATAAAACAAAAGCGTGTTGAATAACGACTGCTTATTTTATAAATGTATCTCCATAAAGTCCATTAAAGGATATAAGACCTTCTGAGGCTTCTGTGAATAAATACCTGTATACCTAAACGTTTCAAGAAATTCTATTGCATTTTCCCATATGTTTTTGCACTCTTAGAATCAATCTATTTGGACAATATCAAATAAACTTACAAACAATTTATCCACATTTTATTTTTGCTTATAACTTTTTGTTATACAGTAAATTATTTGATGAATAGCAAATGAAAATTATATTGTATTACAACTTATAAACAGTCCTTATTTGTTAATAATTGTAAATAACGATTCTTTCCCCTTACCTTAGTCACATATCTATATTTTCAATTTGAGTATTGAAATATAGGCTTGAGCACATTCTGTTCTTGCTGTGAAAAGCAAGGCTATTAATGATAATAGGAAGATTTCGCCCTCTTTAACCAGGGTACTTATTTTATAAATATTCATCAACCAAAAACCGTACTTATGAAAATGTTGTCGTTATTATCACTGCTTTCTTTCCTGATGTTTTTTGGAATCCCGGCACAGGCGCAAAGCAATTACAAACCCGGGCTGACCGCTACGGGCATTTCACCGGACAAGGTACTGCTCAACTGGCAGG
>JBBDNB010000047.1 GCA_040877935.1 Chitinophagales bacterium | reverse complement strand
GTACAATGACAGTTACGGTGACTGATGATGAAGCCCCAAGCATTACCTGTCCTTCTGATATTATCCAGACGGCTGATTCAGGGGTATGTGCCGCAGCAGTGAGCGTACCACAACCACAAACTGGAGACAACTGTGGCGTAGCCAGTGTGACCAATGATTATAATGGCACAGCCGATGCCAGCGATTTCTATCCGGTAGGGACAACCACAGTAACCTGGACAGTGACCGATACATCCGGTAACAGCACACAATGTACCATGACAATTACTGTTACCGATGATGAAGCCCCAAGCATTACCTGTCCTTCGGATATCACACAGACTGCTGATTCGGGAGTATGTGCAGCGCAAGTAAGCGTACCGCAACCACAAACTGGAGACAACTGTGGCGTAGCCAGTGTGACCAATGATTATAATGGCACAGCCGATGCCAGCGATTTCTATCCGGTAGGGACAACCACAGTAACCTGGACAGTGACCGATACATCCGGTAACAGCACACAATGTACCATGACAATTACTGTTACCGATGATGAAGCCCCAAGCATTACCTGTCCTTCGGATATCACACAGACTGCTGATTCGGGAGTATGTGCAGCACAAGTGAGCGTACCACAACCACAAACAGGCGACAACTGTGGCGTAGCCAGTGTAATAAACGATTACAACGGCACATCAGATGCCAGCGACACCTATCCAGTAGGAGTAACCACGGTAACCTGGACAGTGACAGACACATCAGGTAATAGTACCCAATGTACCATGACCATTACTGTAACTGATGATGAAGATCCATTTATTTCTTGTCCATCAGATATCACACAGCCAGCCGATTCTGGAGTATGTGCAGCAGCAGTTAGTGTACCGCAACCACAAACAGGCGACAATTGTGGAGTAGCCAGCGTAACCAATGATTATAATGGCTCAGCTGATGCCAGCGACACTTATCCGGTAGGAGTAACCACTGTAACCTGGACGGTGACTGATACATCCGGCAATAGTACACAGTGCACAATGACCATCACCGTAACCGATGATGAAGATCCATTTATTGCTTGTCCATCAGATATCACACAGGCAGCCGATTCAGGGGTATGTGCCGCAGCAGTGAGCGTACCGCAACCACAAACAGGCGACAACTGTGGAGTGGCCAGTGTAACCAATGATTACAATGGTACAGCTGATGCAAGCGATACCTATCCGGTAGGAGTAACCACTGTAACCTGGACAGTGACCGACACATCCGGCAACAGTACCCAGTGTACTATGACCATCACCGTAACCGATGATGAAGCACCAAGTATAACCTGTCCATCAGATATTACGCAGACAGCCGATTCAGGAGTGTGTGCCGCACAAGTAAGTGTACCGCAACCGCAAACAGGCGACAACTGTGGCGTGGCCAGTGTGACCAATGATTACAATGGTACATCAGATGCCAGCGATACCTATCCGGTTGGAACAACCACGGTAACCTGGACAGTGACCGATACATCCGGTAACAGTACCCAATGTACCATGACCATCACCGTAACCGATGATGAGGATCCTGAATTTACTTTCTGCCCTACAGATATTCTGATTGTACCTGATAGCAATGATTGTACACCTGTGGCTACATGGAATGATCCCACAGCAATGGATAATTGTGGCAATGTAACCATTACAAGTACCCATAATTCCGGAGATCAATTCCCGGTTGGAACGACTACAGTTACTTTTACTGCTACTGATACTTCAGGCAATGAAGTTACTTGTTCATTTGATGTAGTTGTTGATCCAAAACCACTTGAAGTTGATTTAACCGCTTTAGAATTCAATTGCGGATACAATGTTAGTTGTAATTCTGCTATTGATGGGAGCATAGATGCCTATGTAAGTGGTGGATGTTTACCATACAGTTATTTGTGGAGCCACAATCAACAAAGTGCACCTTCAATCAATGGACTTGGAGCAGGAACATATAGTGTAACCATTACAGATGGTAACGGTACTACAATTAGTGATAGTATCACACTCACAGAACCTGATACTTTAGGTATATCTGCTCAAATCTTTGAATATCCTGGGGGCAATAATGTGAGTTGTAACGGAGAAGAAGATGGCAGTATTGATCTGTTGATCAGCGGAGGATGCCCGCCATATACATATTCTTGGAATACAGGTGACACTACTTCAAGTATAGGTGACCTGGGCGCAGGCACATATGAAGTAACAGTGACCGATGACAATGGATGTGAGGCTACAGCTACTTATGAAATCACAGAAGCGGATGAGCTTGAAATTACATCTGATGTTACAAATGTGACTTGTGAAGATGGTAATGATGGTATCATTGAAGTAATTGTGAGCGGAGGAATTACTCCATATACTTACTTATGGTTAGATGGAGATTCTTCAGCTACTAAAACTGGATTGGGAGAAGGTTATTATTCAGTTATGGTTACTGATTCTGTTGGTTGTACAGTCAATGCTTCATTCTTTATAGGTACGGATAATGTGCTAACACTTAATTCAGGTGTTACCAATGCAACTTGTGGAGACAGTAATGGTGTTGCTTCAATAAATGTATCAGGAGGTAACGCACCTTATAATTTTGCATGGAGTAATAATCAATCGGGTAGTACAATTGACAGTTTATTGCCTGGAGTTTACACAGTGTCAGTTACTGATAGTTCAGGATGTACTGCAGTTAGACAAGTTGAAGTAAATAATATAAGTGACATTGAATTAGATGCTGCTGTAAATAATCCAACTTGTCCTGATTTTGACAATGGTAGCATTGACTTAATTGTTAGTGGAACATCCGGTGATGTTACGTACAGTTGGAGCACATCTGATACAACTCAGAATATTTCGGGTCTTGTTGCAGGAGTATATTCAGTGACAGTAAGTGACACTACCGGCTGTTCAGCAGTTTATTCTGCAGAATTAACGGACGACAACAATATTGATCTCAATATACAGACAAATCAAGCCACTTGTGATTCAAGTAATGGTTCTGCGACACCTATTGTGAGCAACGGAACAGCACCTTATGCTTTCGAGTGGTCAGATTTTTCTACTGATAGTATTTTGTCAGGTGTATCTGCCGGACTATATGGACTTACTGTTACCGATGTCAATGGATGTTCTGTGTCTGATGTTGTAAATATTGATAACCCGGGTATTCCGGATATGATATTATCAAAAGTAGATTTGAGTTGTAATGACAACAATTCCGGGTCTATAAATACCATGATAACAGGAAATGGTCCGTTTACCTTTATATGGTCAAATGGAGATACTACTCAGAATATAGCAAGACTTAGTGCTGGAACATATTCTGTTACTGCAACAGATGTAAATGGATGCGAAGCAGTTCGTCATATTGAAATCAATCAACCTATTGCAATCACAATAGATGCAGATTACGAGAATGTTTCTTGTTTCAATGGCAGTGATGGCAGTATTGATCTTGACATTAGCGGGGGCATCTCTCCGTATGATGTGATTTGGTCTCATGGCGATACTTCAACCAATTTAACGGGACTATCAGCTGACACTTATGATGTGACTGTAACAGACGCCAATGGATGCGAAGCCATGACTTCAGTCTTGATTTCAGAACCTGATGAATTAATTGTTTCGCTTGATTCTATAAGTCAACAATCTTGTGCACTTAATGATGCTGCAATATTTGTAAGCACAGAAGGCGGTACACTGCCCTATACATATGTATGGAGTAATGATGACACATTAAATCAAGCATATCAGACAGGCTTGAGTGGTGGCACATACAGTGTGTTTGTCTTTGACGCGAATGAATGCTTCAGTGATACCTTGACATTTGAGATCCATGAACTGGATTCAGTTAGCCTGAGTGTAGTTGAATATGCCGATATCACCTGTAATTCAGACAGCACAGGGTTTATTGACCTTGAAGTAAGCGGAGGCCATATGCCTTATAGCTATTGGTGGTCAACCGGAGACACTACAGAAGACTTGTCTGGTCTGGCTGCAGGCAACTATTATGTAGTTGTATCTGACAGTAATGGCTGTTACAGCGATACCTTAAGCATGGAACTTACAGAGCCTGATTCCTTGACATTGGAAATTGTATCCGTTGAAAATGAAACCTGTGAATCTGCAAGCGATGGTGTTGTTATAGTAAATGCAAGCGGAAGTAATGGACCTCCATATTCATATGATTGGTCAGGTGGCATGTCAGGTGATAGCATAGGAGGATTGACAGGAGGTATATATGTAGTGACAGTGAGTGACACTGTCGGATGCTCCAAAACCCTGGAAGTTACTGTTGAAACCAATGAATGGGCAGACCTTTCATCTACAGTAGTGGGTAATGCTTCATGTGATACCATTTGCGATGGATTTATTGATGTAGTAGTTGTTGGGGTGTCTGAATACACTGAGAGCTGGCAGGCATTTGATCCTGAAAACAATCCGATCAGTGTGCCATCCAATTTTGAGCCATTTGATCTTTGTGTAGGAAGGTATATCCTAACAATCGAATATGGCACAGGTTGTTTTGTTTCAGATACATTTACTATAAGTGCTCCGACTTGTAATCGTCCGCCATTTGCAGTTGATGATACCGCAAGTACTTTTGAAGGAACGCCAATCGATATCCCTGTAATTGATAACGACCACGATCCCGATGGACATGGTATTTCAGTTACAGGTGTAACTCAACCGAATAGTGGATACACAAGTATCAATTCCGATGGTACAATAAATTACGATCCTGACGATGGATTTGTTGGAGTGGATACTTTCTATTACACTATATGTGATAATGGAAATCCGGTTCTTTGTGATGATGCAATGGTGATCGTTCATGTATTGCCGGGCAAACCGAATATCTTTATTCCAAATGGTTTCTCACCTAATGGGGATGGAATTAATGATACATGGGAAATTACAGATATTGAAAATTACCCGGCTAATGAAATAGAGATATTCAATCGTTGGGGCAATAGTATTTATAAAGAAAAGAACTATAGGAGCACTTGGGAAGGAACTAATCAAAGTGGAGATCCACTGCCTGATGGTACTTACTACTATGTGTTGAGTCTAAATGATGAAAATAAGACTGTGTTTACAGGATTTATCCAGTTGCATAGAGCGAATGAATAAAATTAAAAATCAAGTAAAAGCACATTCATAATGAGAAAGCTAATTATTGCATTTTTAGGACTGCTACTTGTAGGGGGGGGCTCTGAACTGAAAGCTCAGCAAGATGCCCAGTACAGTATGTACATGTTCAATGGTCTTGCGCTTAATCCCGCTTATGCAGGTAGTAGAGGCGTATTGTCTGCTATGGCCTTGTACAGGCATCAATGGTCGGGGTTGGAAGGAGCACCAAAAACAGCGGTTGCCAATGTCCATGCACCATTAATGAATGACAGAATGGGTTTAGGACTGTCTATCGCATCCGACAATATCGGTTTGGTCAATATGATCAATATTACCGGTAATTATGCCTACAGGCTAACTTTTAAGGATGATAGCAAACTTGCTTTCGGGTTAAATGTAACGTTGAATAATTTTCGCGGGAATTGGTCGGAAGCTGCTCTGCAAGATAGGAATGACCCATCATTCAATGCCAGTTCCAGTTTGTGGAATCCCAATTTCGGTTTTGGTGTGTATTATAACTCTGACCGATGGTTTGCAGGAATTTCAGTTCCTCATTTGCTCAATAATAGTTTGAGTAGGGAAGGAATTCATTTAGAAGGAAATGATAATGTTGCGCGACAGTACAAACATTATTTTTTCACAGGAGGTGCAATTTTTACTTTGACAGAAAATGTGAAAATGAGACCTTCATTCCTGTTTAAATATGTTCAAAATGCAAGGTTGAGCACAGATATTAATTTAGGATTTTTATTCAGAGAAGTATTTTGGTTAGCTGCATCTTACCGTATAGGCGATGCAGTAGTTGGTATGATAGAATATGATATCAATGATATTATCCGCATTGGTTATGCTTATGATTATACCCTCTCTGAACTGACTAATTACACCTCGGGATCACATGAAATTATGCTTGGTTTTGAGTTGCGCAAGAAACAAACGCACTTAACACCTAGAAGAATGAGTTATTTTTAAGATTAATTTTCCAAATTTACGCCCTGTTTTCAATATTGATTACAGGGCGTTTTGATTTTACAGGTCTTGATTATCTCAAATAAGAAAACACTTGCGGAAGCTTTTATTCTGAAAGGGTTTTGTATTTTCACGCCATGCAATTTTTCTTTGGCCAGTACAATCTATATGATAAAAGTGTGCAGCTCGATCACCTAGAGCAAAAGCATTGTCTAAAAGTTTTACGAAAAAAGACAGGTGAATTAATTCAGGTGACAGATGGCACGGGAAAAATTTACCAAACCCGCATAATTGATGACAACTGGAAAAATCCTATTTTTCTCTGTGAATCTATTAAAGATGTTCCACAGCGAAATTATTCGCTCAGCATTGCTATTGCACTCACAAAAAATTTGCAGCGTATAGAATGGTTTTTAGAGAAAAGTACCGAAATAGGTATTGACCACATCTATTTTATCGAAACAAAACACAGTGAAAAAGTAAAATATAAAAAGGAGCGATTTGATAATATTTTGCGTTCAGCGGCCAAGCAATCTGAAAATTTAAAGCTTCCGAAATTGCACGATATTCAGTCATTTTCTGATTTTTTAGGAAATCCCTTTTTTGATAAAGAACAAAAATTCATTGCTTATTGCCAAGAAAAACCGGAAACACATTTGTTCCACCAGTTGGAAAAGGATTTGCCCGTCTGTGTATTGATTGGTCCCGAGGGAGATTTTTCAAAAGAAGAAGTACAATTGGCAGAATCCAGGGGCTTTAAGCGCATAAGTTTGGGGAATGCCCGTTTAAGAACCGAAACGGCTGGAATTGTTGCCTGTGAAATCGTAAATTTAGCCAACCTATGAGAAAGTCAATTTTTATTGTTTTATGTTTTTTATTCCTGCAAATATTTGCGGCAGAGCCAGCTTTTAAAATAGCCCTGCTAAAATATCACGGAGGAGGTGACTGGTATTCAAACCCTACTGCATTACCTAATCTAATCGAGTTTTGCAATAAGCAACTCAACATGAATATTAATCAAGAACATGAAGAGATAGAAGTAGGAAGCCCTGAAATATTCGCATATCCATTTTTGCATATGACTGGGCATGGAAATGTTGTGTTTTCAGATGATGAGGCAGAAAATCTAAGAAAGTATTTGATAGGTGGTGGCTTTCTTCACATTGATGACAATTACGGAATGGATCCTTATGTGCGCAAAGCTATAAAAAAAGTGTTTCCTGAATTAGAGTTTGTTGAACTCCCTTTCTCACATCCCATTTACCATCAAAAATTTGATTTCAAAAATGGTTTGCCCAAAATACACGAACACGACAATAAACCTCCACAAGGTTTTGGGTTGATTTATAAAGGACGTTTGATTGTTTTTTACTCCTATGAAAGTGATCTGGGAAATGGCTGGGAAGATCAGGAAGTCCACAACGATCCACAGGAACTTAGAATACAAGCCTTGCAAATGGGGGCGAATATTTTGAGTTATGTTTTTACAGAGCGGTAGTCAGTAGAACTCGGCATAACTTTCGGAAATAATCCGATTCATTGATACTCCTTTTCTAATAACCGACTCCAAATGCATAAATCGGGTTTAAAGTATGGCAAAAGGAATTGACAATAAACAAAGACAGAAATTACTTGAAGCATTTGGCAATCCAAAGATTGAAGCTTTCGATTTTGAATTGATCGAACATTATTTTCGCAAGAAAAACAAATCCGAATTACACCAGGTTCTGAACGAAAGAACATGCAACGACATCGATTTTCAGGAATGTTTTGCATTTATTGACCGAACCCATTCCAGGGTAGGGCAGCAGTATTTATACTATAAGTTAAGAAATATCCCTCTTGTATCCGAAGGAGCATCAAATGATGAGAAGCTCATAAAAGCATTTCTTGAAAATCAGAATTTCCGTTTGATTGTTCAGGCAGAACTCAGCAAACTCAGCGATAGCGATGCATATTATATCAGTTCACTTTTTCAGGATAAGCACCTGGAACGTCCTTCATGGTTTGTTTTGATGCCTTTTTTGGCTATTTCCAGTCTGCTTTCAATATTACTTATGTTTATTGATCTGAGGTTTGTATTTGTATTTTTCGCTATTCTTTTGTTCAATATGGGTTTTCATTACTGGAATAAAAAGAATTTGATGTTGTACCTGAGTTCTGTACCTCAAATTTTGAAATTAAATACCATATCGAATAAGCTCTATAAATTTAATTCCTTACAATCGTTGAGCCCGGGATTAAAACCTGCATTAAATGTGCTTAATAGTTTAAAAAATAGAATGCTCTTTTTTAAGCTGGAATCAAAAATGCAAGGCGAGTTTCAGGCTTTTTTCTGGGGAATATTTGAACTGTTTAAAATTGTCTTTTTATTAGAACCTTTGTTTCTGTTCAGTGCTTTAAAAAAACTTGATAAGCACAGGGCTGAAATGGAACAGCTTTTTTGTTTTGTCGGTAAAACAGATGTTTTGTTATCAATTGCCTCATTAAGAAATGGATTAAAAGAATATTGTCATCCACAAATTATTGAAAAACAAAGTACACTGATTGCTGAAGATGTGTATCACCCACTGATTGAAAATTGTGTTAAAAATAGCATTGATACTAATGGGAAGTCAATTTTATTGACTGGCTCAAATATGTCAGGTAAAACCACATTTATAAGAACTATTGCCATTAATGTGATATGTGGGCTTACGCTCAATACCTGTTTTGCAGCTAAATTTTCACTATCAAACTACCAGCTATATTCTGCTATTCGTATTAGCGATGACCTGTTGAACAGTAAAAGCTATTATTTTGAAGAAGTCCTTACCATTAAAAAAATGATAGAACAGAGCAGAAGCGGAAATAATATTTTTTTATTGGATGAAATATTCAAAGGCACAAACACAATTGAACGAATTGCTGCTGGAAAAGCAGTTTTATCATTCCTTGCAAAAGGCAATAACCTGGTATTTGTTTCTACTCACGACATTGAATTGGCCAATTTGCTAAAAGGTGAATTTGAATTATACCATTTTAGTGAAGCCATAGATAATGACCAAAAAACAGTCAGTTTTGACTACAAGTTAAAACCCGGAAAGCTTAAAAATAGAAATGCCATTAAGATATTAAAAGTAAACGATTACCCACCAGAGATAATAAACGAGGCGATTAAATTGGCGAAAACTCAGGAATGAGTGATATGGTAATTTACCTATGTTGTTGATTAGCAATCAATGAAACCAAATTGATGAAACAGGAAATGGGCTGAATTCACCAGTATGCATTTATTAGCTATAGAAATTGGTTTAATCCAATCGGACGGCTTCTCTCCTGTCCCAGTTCGGAAAATTTTGATAATCTTTATAAATGTGTTGATGACAACGCCAAAACAAAAATCAAAACATTATGTATCTTTACAATAAAATGGATGAATGATGGAAAAATCAGCTAAAATAGAAGGGATAATGTCGCAGGTCAGGCAACTAGATTATGAAACAAGAATCTATCTTATTGAGCGAATAGTAAGGCTATTAAAAAGACCAGCAAAAAGCACAAGGAAAAATAAGGTAAAATTATCCGACCTTAATAACAAAGGGAGTGAGATTTGGCAAAACGTCAACATTGACAAGTATGTTCAACAAGAAAGGCAATGGGATTAAAAGACAAGCTGCAAGGATCAACAACTTTTATTGACACTGCTCCCCTTATATATTTCATCGAAGGACATTCAGATTATCAATCAATCCTTTCAGAAATTTTCAATGCAAATGACAAAGGAGATATTCAATTTATTACGTCAACCTTGACACTCATGGAGGTACTAGTTCAACCTTTGAGATTAAAACGCAAGGAGCTGGTTGACCTATCGAGTATATTTTGACATCATCACCGAATATTGAAATTACAAATATTGACCTACCCATTTCAAAAAAAGCTGCTCAAGTAAGAGCGAAATATGGTTTTAAAACACCCGATTCAATTCAACTGGCTACTGCAATAACCAACAACGCTAAATTCTTTCTGACGAATGATTCAGATTTGAAAAAAATAAAAGAAATAGAGGTTGTTACATTGAAAAATTCAGATTGATAAATAAGTTTTGGGTTTCAGTTTTAAAGACTTCAGCAAAACGGCAATTCAAGAAACCTATGTAGATTGAATTTGCTATATCATGCTCATGTTTGACATGAAAATTTAGAGTAAGCTGTCAATATGGCTTTATTTTATGCCGATAAATCAAAAATATATGACATAATTTCTGATTGAATTTGTTTTTTGTAAAAGGAACGGCTTTTGATACTTGCAGGGAAAAATCAATAAAATGAAATTAGACAACTTTACAATCAAAGCGCAGGAAGTGATACAAAAGGCGCAGCAAGTTGCTTTTGGACTACAGCACAGTTCTATTGAGAATGTGCACATATTGAAAGCATTGTTGAGCGAAGATGAAAATGTCACTTCCTTTCTCTTTAAAAAACTGGGCGTGAATGCCCGGATTTTAAGCGATAAAACGGAGGAAATCCTTTCTAAAATCCCTAAAACCTCTGGAGAAGGCGGACAGTTTTTGTCCCAAAATGCCAACAAAACCCTGATGCAGGCTCAAGAGGTCATGAAGCAATTCAAGGATCAATTTGTGAGCGTGGAGCATTTGCTAATGGCATTGCTTTCCGCATCTGATGATGTGGGTCGATTGCTCAAGGAATTGGGCGTAAATGAAAAAGACCTGAAAAAAGCTGTTGCGGAATTGCGCAAGGGCAGCAAGGTGCAAGATCAAAATGCGGAATCGACTTACAATGCATTGGAAAAATACGCGGTGAACCTCAACTCCAAAGCACAATCTGGAAAATTGGATCCCGTAATTGGGCGTGATGAGGAAATCCGAAGGGTGATGCATATCTTGACTCGAAGGACTAAAAACAATCCCATTTTGGTCGGTGAGCCCGGTGTAGGAAAAACAGCCATTGCGGAAGGAATTGCACACCGTATCGTAAGTGGTGATGTACCTGAAAACCTCAAGCAAAAAGTCATCTATGCACTGGATATGGGTGCCTTGGTGGCGGGCGCCAAATACAAAGGCGAATTTGAGGAACGCCTGAAAGCAGTTATCAAAGAAGTTACCGAGTCCGATGGCGAGATCATACTTTTTATAGATGAGATCCACACTCTTGTAGGTGCCGGTGGGGGAGAAGGCGCAATGGATGCTGCCAATATCCTGAAACCCGCTTTGGCAAGAGGTGAGCTAAGGGCTGTAGGTGCCACTACTTTAAATGAGTATCAGAAATTCTTTGAAAAAGACAAGGCATTGGAGCGCAGATTCCAGAAAGTAATGATCGATGAGCCGAATGTAGAAGATGCCATATCTATTTTGAGGGGATTGAAGGAGCGTTACGAAACACATCACAAAGTGCGTATTCTGGACGAGGCCATTATTGCGGCAGTGGAGCTTTCCAATAGATACATTACCGATCGCTTTTTGCCGGACAAGGCCATTGACCTGATCGATGAATCAGCGGCCAAGTTGCGTTTGGAAATGGATTCACTGCCCGAGGAACTGGATGAAATCGAAAGAAAAATTCGCCAGTTGGAAATTGAGCGCGAGGCCATTAAAAGAGAAAAAGACAAAGCCAAATTGGATGATTTGAATGAGCAAATCGCCAATCTGACCGAAACCAGGGACAGCCTGAAAGCCAAATGGCAATCAGAAAAGGAATTAGTAGATAATATTCAGGCGCGCAAGCAGGATATTGAAAATTTCAAACTGGAAGCCGAACAAGCCGAGCGTGCTGGGGATTATGGTAAAGTAGCCGAAATCCGATATGGAAAAATCAAGGCGACTGAGGAAGCATTGGCAAAACTGGAGCAACAGCTCAAGGACCGAGACCATGAAACCCGCCTGATGAAAGAGGATGTGGATGCAGAGGATATTGCCACTTCTGTCTCAAAATGGACGGGAATTCCAGTGAATAGAATGTTGCAGAGCGACAAAGAGAAATTGCTCAATATGGAGGAAGAGTTGCACAAGCGCGTAATCGGCCAAGATGAAGCGGTAGAAGCAGTTTCCGATGCCATTCGCAGAACCCGTGCCGGTTTGCAAGATCCCAATAGGCCGATTGGTTCCTTTATTTTCCTGGGAACTACAGGCGTGGGTAAAACGGAGCTGGCGAAAGCCCTGGCCGCACATCTTTTTGACGATGAAAACAATATGACCCGCATTGATATGTCGGAGTTTCAGGAAAGGCATTCCGTTTCAAGATTGATTGGAGCGCCTCCCGGTTATGTGGGCTACGATGAAGGTGGTCAGTTGACAGAGGCCGTGCGCAGAAAGCCCTACTCTGTGGTGCTTTTGGATGAAATTGAAAAAGCGCACCCGGATGTTTTCAATATACTTTTGCAGGTATTGGACGATGGGCGATTAACCGATAACAAAGGCCGTCATGTGAATTTCAAGAACACGATTATCATTATGACTTCCAATCTTGGATCGCATATCATCAATGCAAATTTCGAGAAGGTCAGCGATGAAAACCTGGATCAGGTGATTGCCTCAACCCGCTCAGAAGTATTGGATTTGTTGCGAAAAACGCTCAAGCCGGAGTTTTTGAACAGAATTGATGAAACCATTATGTTCAACCCATTGAGCAAGGACGATATCAAGGAAGTGGTCCGCATTCAATTGGAGCATCTGGAATCATTGCTCGGAGAAAGCAATATCAGTCTGGAACTTACGGAACATGCGCTGGCATGGTTTGCTGAACAAGGCTACGATCCTCAGTTTGGTGCTAGGCCACTCAAAAGATTGATTCAGAAAAAATTGCTCAATGAATTGTCTAAAGCAATATTGAAAGGCAATGTGAGCAAAGACCAGAGAATCAAAGTGGACGAGGTAGATGGCGTGATTTTCTTTAAGAATCTCAACAAAGCCAACGACTCTGATGAAAATGGAGTAGAAGAAGCGGAGATTATTGAGGAGTCTTAATTTTAGGTTTGAATCAAAAAAGTAGGGGCGCCCGGCCGTGCGCCCCGACGTTTTTTATACTCTGACAGGGTTCTGCCTTTGTAGTCTGTCTGCAAAAGGCAAAGGCAGGGCAGGCAGGTTCAAATCCCAGTCAGAGTTTTTTAGAAAAATATCAAGCAAATTGGGAATTGGATTCCCAATTTGTCAAACTAATTTAATCCCAACTTCAATTTAACATCAGAATATATTGGCAATCATTTATTTTGTAAATTTATTTCCTCTAGAAGATTTATCAGGGTCAAATTTATGTCTGAAAATATCCACATAAGTAAAGTATTCCTTTTTATTGCACTGGTTTTCCTGATTCAGGCATGTAAGAAGGACGATGGCAGTGAAGGGCAATTGCCAGTAGTTGAAACAATAGAAGCTAGCAGTATTACCCACTCTTCTGCCAGAAGTGGCGGTCAAATTCTTGACAATGGCGAAGGTCGAATTTTCAGAAAAGGCATCTGTTGGAGCTTGACCCCCAATCCCAATATTGACAGAGACAGTTTAATTTCAGATGATTCAGAGTTCTTGGAATTTGAAAGCGTATTGAGCAAGCTTATACCCAATACCACATATTATATTAGAGCCTATGCAAGCAATATCAATGGAGTTGTTTATGGAGAGGAAATAAGTTTTACAACGGGGTATATTCCACAGTATTCCGTTGGGGATATCGGTCCTGCCGGAGGCTATGTTTTTTACGACAAGGGAGAGTACAGTGACTTTTGGAGATATCTTGAATCTGCTTCTCCTGGTTGGTATGGAACTGACAGCGACCCTGAACTTACCTGGGGGTGTTTCAGAACTTATTTGAGAGCGGTCAATACTGAGATTGGTTTTGGGGAAATAAACACTTCAATTATTGTGGCAGAATGTGGAAATATAAGTTTTGCAGCTAAAACGTGTGCAGATTATTCTGTCAGTTACAATAATATAGTTTATTCCGATTGGTTTTTGCCTTCAAAAGACGAACTGAATCAAATGTATTTAAACTTAAAACAAAAAGGGCTTGGAGAATTAGAAGACAGCTATTATTGGAGCTCATCAGAAATGACAGCATTGATAGCCTGGCTTCAGGGCTATGATGATGGGCTGCAATACAAAAACCACTTTCGCTTTAATAAAATGAAGGTAAGACCTGTTCGTGCTTTTTAGAGTTAATTGCTTTGCTGAGCACATATCTTACAAAATAGCATTAGAATCTGCTCTACAATTCTTAAGTTGAAACATATTTATCATATTAGTGTTTGCCAATGAAAACTCCTTTTTCCATATTGACAATAATCTTCACTTTGTTGACCATTCAATTGTCAGGGCAAAGTTTTGCGCCTGTTGGAGCCAAATGGATCTATTCATATTATGGATGGAGTGGACCAATGTACACAGTTATAAGTGCTGACAGCATGGTTACTTTTCAGGGAAAAAATTGTATGCAATTAAATGTTGTGAATAAAAGAATGAACAATGGCGTAGTTGAGGTCAATCATAAAGATCCCATATTTACCTATTCCAATTCAGATACGGTTTTCATATTTTATAGAAATGAATTTAGGCCGGTGTATTTTTTCAATGTAGAAAAAGGGGATACGCTTTTATTTGATAATTTTCAACTTCCGGATTATCCAGCTACTGGGTGTAGTAGCGACACCCTTTTATACCAAATTAATTGTGTAATGCCGCATATATTCCTTATCTTTCCATGATGGGAA